>JASBZK010000071.1 GCA_029983505.1 Porphyromonas sp. | reverse complement strand
CTCGTCACCGACACGGACCTGGCAGGGGAACTGATAGGGGACGAAAAGCAAATCCCGCTCAATCCGCTCTTCGCCCAACCCTTAGACCTCGCCGGCAAGAGCACCAAAGAAAAAGTCAAAGAAGTCCGAGACGCACTCAAAGCCGAAGGTGCGAACACCATCCCCCTCACGATGCTTGACGAAGTGGCTTGGCTATTCAATGTCAGAGGCACCGATGTGGCATATAATCCCGTCGGCATTGCGTACGGGCTCATCACGCCGGACGAAGTCTTTTTCTACGCTATCCCCGAGAAAGTTCCCTCGGAGCTTCGTGCCGAGCTGGAGCAGGGTGACGTCCAAATCCGCCCGTACGAACAGATCTACGACGACATCAAAGCCCTCCCAAAGAGCGCCATCGTATGGACCGATCCGCTTCGCACGAACTATGCCCTCTACGCTTCCCTCCCCGACGGAATCACCAAGATCGAAGCATCAAGCCCTGTCACACTCCTTAAGGCACAGAAGAACGAAGCCGAATACGCCGGTTGCGTCAAGTCGATGCAGCGCGACGGCGTGGCTCTGACCCGTTTTTTCATCTGGCTCGAAAAAACACTCGGCGAAGGTGGTACGCCGACGGAGCACGACTTGGACGAAAAGCTCGCTTCTTTCCGGGCCAAAGGTGAAGGCTACGTGAGCGATTCTTTTGCCACGATAGCGGGCTACAAAGACCACGGTGCCATAGTCCACTATCACGCCACGCCCGACATCGCCTACAAGGTGAGACAGGAGGGGATTCTTCTCTTGGACTCAGGCGCGCAGTACCACGACGGCACTACGGACATCACGCGCACCATATCCCTTGACGGCAAGCCTACAGAGGGGCAGAAACACGACTATACGAATGTCCTGAAGGGGCACATCGGTATCGCGACAGCCATTTTCCCCGAAGGCACCCGCGGCGCACAGCTGGATGTGCTGGCACGCCGGTTCCTCTGGCAGGAGGGCAAGCTCTATACCCACGGCACGGGGCATGGCGTCGGGCATTTCCTTAATGTCCACGAAGGACCCCAAAACATCCGTTTGGAAGAAAACGCCACCCCCTTGATGCCCGGTATGGTCACCTCCAATGAGCCCGGCTACTACCTCGAAGGGCAGTACGGCATTAGGATTGAGAATCTCGTCCGGACGGTCTTCAAGATGCGCGGTGCGGATGACCCCATAGACTTCTACGGCTTCGAGACCCTCACGCTCTGCTACCTCGACAATAACCTCGTGGATGTCACGATGCTCACCGACGACGAGCTCGAGTGGTACAACGCTTACCAGGAGCGTGTCTTCAGGGAACTCTCCCCGCTATTGGAGAAAGACGAGTCCGAGTGGCTCCGCAATAAAACCCTTCCTTTGGTGCGCTAAAATATGGCTGTTATCCAAACCGTCAGGGGCTTTACCCCGGAGATCGCCGAGGACGTGTTCCTCGCCGAAAACTGCACCGTCGTGGGCGACGTAAAGATTGGAGCAGGCTCCAGCATCTGGTTCTCGGCAGTAGTCCGCGGTGACGTGAACTCGATCCGCATCGGCAAGGGCGTCAACGTCCAGGACGGCGCCGTCATCCATACACTTTACGAAAAGAGTGTCTCTATCCTCGAGGACAATGTCTCCATCGGACACAACGCGATCATTCACGGCGCGAAGATAGAGGAAGGTGCCCTCGTCGGCATGGGCGCCATCGTGATGGACAATGCAGTGGTGGGCAGAGGCGCCGTCATCGCCGCCGGTGCCGTGGTTCTCTCCAATACCATCGTAGAGCCCGGTGCCATTTACGCCGGAGTGCCTGCCAAGTTTGTCAAAAAGGCAGAGCCGGAGCAGTCCGCCTTCCTCAACACCCGCACCGCCCGCAACTACAAGATGTACGCCTCCTGGTTTCCGCCCCAAGACGGCTCGGAGGACATCAAACGATAATCTTACAAGAGGAGGTGCGATTGGAAATGACCGCACCTCCGTTTTTCAAAAGACACAGAAATGAAATCCCTTTTACTTGGATTCGGGGCTTTGTGCTCTCTCTCTCCTTACTTTTTCTTGTACAAGTACTACCGAAAAAGAGGACCAAAGCAAGACCCATAAAACCTACACAGCCGAAGACTTGAAAGATATGGAAGCCATCGATACCCATGCCCATCTCTGGACGGAAGAATACCTAGATATGCTCAAAGAGGCCGGCTCCGAAGAGACGGACGTGGCGCGGGATCTCGGCGCCTACATCGACGAAGCTCAAGTCGAACGCCGGCTCGAGATGATGGACAAAGCCGGGGTCAAGATGCAGGTACTCTCCGCTACGCCGCAGTCCCCGGAGTACGGGCACGGAGGAAGAGGCAGTAGCCCTTGCCCGTTACATCAACGACAAGTATGCCGACCTAATGGAGAAATGCCCGGATCGCTTCATCGCCTATATGGCGTTGCCTCTGCCTTACGTAGAGGCTTCGATAGCCGAATTTAGACGCAATCAGAATCGTCCCGGCTTCAAAGGCGTGGCGCTGAACACCATCATCCGCAAAGAAATCTCGCCTGCCGACAGTATGTTTTTGCCCCTCTACGAGGAGTTCAATAAAGCCAAAACCATCGTCTACTTCCACCCCACGGGTTGCGGTGCAAAGAGTCCTATGATGGTGCAAGACCACGGCCTCACGTGGGTCGTAGGCGCCCCCATAGAGGACCTGCTCCTGCCGCTGCAGCTTCTGAAAGCTGACATCCCGGGACGGTTCCCCGACATTACCTTCCACCTCGCACACCTGGGAGGCGGGTTGGCGTTTCAGATGCAACGCATC
>JASBZK010000070.1 GCA_029983505.1 Porphyromonas sp. | reverse complement strand
CGAGACACAGAACAAGAAGAAAGCGAGATACAGGCCGGGGAGGAAGCGAGACACGTACCGGGGAAGAAAAAAGGTACAGACCGAGGATTTCTCTTCGGCCGTACCAAAATTAGTTTGCAGTTTGTAGTCGGAAGTTCGCAGTGCGGGGGGCGGGGTGTGGGGCGTGTATGTCGGAAGATAAGTTTAGCGGCCTGCCCTGCACCTCCGTATAAGACGGAGGCTCAGCTGTTTCTCGACCTGTTTTTGAGGTGGGCTTCGCGCTGGTGGGTCTTGGCGATTTTCTTGGCTTTGGCTTTCTTTTCGACTTCGGTGACGAGTCCGGTGTCGTCGGAGAGAGCCGCCTGCAGCTCAAAGAGCCGGTCACGGAGCTGGGCTGCGGCGACGAAGTCGAGAGCCTTGGCAGCTGCTTCCATCGCCTCACGCGTCTTGGAGATCTGGTCGGCAAGGGTCGAGGCATCAAGGATGAGGAGCGATTTATCTGCCGCCTCTTCCTTTTGGCGCTCCATACGGTAGGCTTTATTGCCGCTTTTTTCACCGAGGGGCTTGGAGGCACCGGTGAGCTCGAGGATGGACGCGGAGCTTTTCTTGACGATCTGCTTGGGTACGATGCCGTGGGCTTCGTTGTAGGCAAGCTGTTTGGCACGCCGGCGGTTGGTCTCGTCGATCGTTATCTGCAT
This sequence comes from Porphyromonas sp., assembly GCA_029983505.1. Taxonomy (GTDB): domain Bacteria; phylum Bacteroidota; class Bacteroidia; order Bacteroidales; family Porphyromonadaceae; genus Porphyromonas_A. The sequence continues at coordinate 3,318 of JASBZK010000070.1, read as the reverse complement.
CGAGAGGGTCATTTTGTCCGCATAGAAGATGACGAGCCCATTGAGGTTGCGGGCGGCGCGCCCCGCGGTCTGCGTGAGGGACTTGTGGTTGCGGAGGAAGCCCTCTTTGTCCGCGTCGAAGATGGCGACAAGAGAGACTTCGGGGAGGTCGAGACCTTCGCGGAGGAGGTTCACGCCGACGAGTACGTCTATTTCTCCGGACCTGAGGGATTCGAGGATCTCGACGCGGCGTATCGTGACCACTTCGGAGTGGAGGTACTCGGTTTTTATACCCGCATCTGCGAGGAACTCCGCCAGCTCCTCCGCCAAGCGCTTGGTGAGGGTGGTGACGAGGATTCTCTCGCCCCGCTCGATGCGCTGCTGTACCTCTTCGAGGAGGTCGTCGATCTGGTTCTTCGTGGGACGTACTTCGATGACGGGGTCGGGGATGCCTGTGGGGCGAATGATCTGCTCGACGATGACACCGCCACTCTTTTGGAGCTCATAGTCGGCGGGCGTGGCGCTGACGTAGATGACTTTGTCGGTGAGGCTCTCGAACTCGTCAAACTTGAGGGGACGGTTGTCCACCGCCGCGGGCAGGCGGAAGCCGTAATTCACAAGCACGGTTTTTCTTTTGAAGTCCCCCTCGTACATCGCTCTCACTTGGGGGATCGTGACGTGGCTCTCGTCGACGATGAGGAGATAGTCGTCCGGGAAGTAGTCCAAGAGGCAGTACGGTCTCTCTCCGGGACGTCTGCCATCGAAGTAGCGACTGTAGTTCTCGATGCCGGAGCAGTAGCCTACTTCTTGGAGCATCACCACGTCTGCCGTGACACGCTCATAGAGGCGGTTCGCTTCGATGATTTGACCGTTTTGGTGCAGGAGGGTGGTCTGCCTATCGAGGTCGGCTTTGATCATCTCGACGGCGCGATCCGTCTGCTCTTTCGTCGTTACAAAGAGATTGGCCGGGTAGAGACTCACTTCGTCAAGGGGTTCGAAGCAGTCGTAGGAGAGAGGATTGAAGGCGGAGATGCGCTCCACTTCGTCGTCCCAAAACTCCACCCGGTACGCTATCCCCTCGTAGCCTTCGACGGCAGGAAAAAGGTCGAGTGTATCACCCTTGTAGCGAAATGTGCCGGGCTTGAACTCTTTGTCGTTCGCGTTGAGGTAGTAGGCTTCTACGAGCTGTTTGAGGAGCACATCCCGGTCTACGCGGTCGCCGAGGACGACCCGCACTTTTTTCGCGCCGTAGTCCGTGGGGTTCGCCATACCGTAGATGCAGGAGACGGAGGCCACGACGATGACGTCGCTGCGTCCCGAGAGAAGGGACGCCGTCGTCTTGAGTCGGAGTTTCTCGATCTCCGCATTGATCGCCATATCTTTCTCGATGTACATATCCGAGGAAGGTATGTAGGCTTCGGGCTGGTAGTAGTCGTAGTAGGAGACGAAGTACTCTACCGCGTTACCCGGAAAGAAGGTGCGAAACTCCCCGTAGAGCTGGGCCGCGAGGGTCTTGTTGTGCGAAAGGACGAGGGTGGGGCGGTTGATCTCCTTGATGACGTTGGCCGCAGTGAATGTCTTCCCGGAGCCCGTGACCCCGAGGAGTGTCTGATGCCTCTGCCCCGAGCGGATGCCTGCCACAAGGTCTCTTATGGCTTCGGGTTGGTCGCCCGTGGGGGTGTATTTGCTTTGGAGGTCGAACTTCATATCACGGCAGAGGCCAGATGGGCGCAGCGTCTTCGGGGAGCGGTTTGTCGGATAGGGGGAGGTACATCCAGCCTGCGACGAGCGGTAGGATGGTCTCGCCGCGGGAGGTCTCTTTCTCGCCCGATGCTTCGAGGTAGATCTGCGCCGCTTCGCCCGGTATCAGGTACTCCCGTCCGTCCACCGGGGGGTAATTGTACGCGGGGGTAGTCCTCTTCCGGAAGCCGAACCTTTCGTAAAAAGCCACCAGTGTCTCGTCCGTGGGGACGAGGAATGCGCCCCCAAAGCCCTTTCGGGAGAGGTCTTCGATGGTCTCGGAGAAAAGGGCGCTCATCACCCCCTGTCCGCGGAATTTCTCCTTCGTAGCCACGCAGTAGAGATACGCGTACTTCGCTCCGTCAGCCGATCCGTAGTAGGTTACGGCGAGGAGGTAGGCCGCCACTTCGCCGTCCCGCTCGGCGACGCGCATCGCTTCGGGCTCTTTTTCGTCCCATACTTTGAGCTGCAACTCGTAGTACTTCCGGTACTCGCTCCCGAAGGCTTCGCTGAGGAGGTCTGCGATCTCTTCCCGTCTTTTTTCTTCCATAGCTTTACGCGGCTTCAAAGGAGAGTATGACGGTGTTTTTGCACAGGAGGTACTCCGGCTTGTAGGAGAGCTTGGCTTTCCTCAGCCCCTCTACTCCGAGGTCTTCTTCGCGGTTGAGGTAGGTGTACCGCTCGGGAACCCTGCGGGCAAACTCCCGATTGATGATGGAAAAAGCTCCTTCGTACTCGGTGTCGGCTTTCTCGATATTCACGTCGAAGGTGTCGGCAGACACAGGCATACCGAGCGAAAAAGCCACTACCCTTTCGCCCACTTTGATGCACCCGCCGGTGAGTCCGATGGCGTCTTTATTTTTAAGGGCGTTAAGCACCACTTTGCGCTCGGCCAGTTTCTCGCTATCCGTCTCCGTGTTGTCGAGCCAGACGCCCTCAAGGGCGATGCACTTCTCCACGTTATCCGCCGTAATCTCTTCGTAGAACCAGTCGGGATAGAGGCGCTCGAACTTATTGATGTGGTTCCGCTTGCTCTGCAGCTTTTTGCCCGCCAAAGTGGCGAGTCTCTCTCGCAGGTAGATGTAGTCGCAAAAATCCCTGTCCGAGAACTCTTTTATTTGGCTCGGAGAGAGGGCTTTGAGTGCATCTAAGGCATTTGCCGTGACGCTCATCAGGATGATGTGCTCTTCGCCTTTCTCCAAAAGATCCTTTTGGAGGTCGAGGAGCACCCCTTTGAGGTCGCCGTCGCCGACCGGCATCAGGTAAGCCTGCCTCTCTTGCGAAGGGTTTTTGAAGCGGACGAGCATCATCCCTTTGTAAAAGGCTACCTCCGTGCCGTAGACTTCTGCCCAGCCGTAGAGGTTGGAGAATGAGTAGTCGCAGTTTTGGTAAGGGCTGTTTTGGACGTGCCGGAGGACGGCATCCCGGTCTTCGAGTGTTACTTTGTGGAAAGAGTCTATGAGGGGCATAAAATTATGCTGGGTGTATATTGGTGTCCATTCTTCAGTTCACTTCTACAACAACGAACACCCCCGTATAGTTCGGTTTGGGAGTTCGAGATCCCGCATCAACGAGGTACAGACCGAAAAGGAAGCGAGA
>JASBZK010000069.1 GCA_029983505.1 Porphyromonas sp. | reverse complement strand
GCCAAGAGCCAGGAAGCAGCCGACACGCTCTGCTCCTTCACGCGCTCCACTTTCCTCCACTACGGCTACGAAGGACGTATGTCCACGGCGGGCAACCTTGCCTTCCCCTTCAGTCCGTCCGACGCGCACATGGGCGAAGTCTTCGAGTTTAACCTCTATCACCTGATGAAGGTCGAAGACCCCACTTCCCTATTTCCGATCACTTACCGTCACTTTGAAGGCGGTCACGCAAAAGCATAATATAAGAGTATGAAAACTTATCGTCTTCGTGATCTCGCCAGTGTCATCCGGAGCAAAAACTCCGGTCCCTACGAGCTCACTTTCGATGTCATCTTCAAGGATTTCGACGGATACAATTTCTTCAAGGCGCACCAAGTGATGACGCCCGAAGTCTTTGCGGGGCTCTACAGCATTGATGTGAAGGACATCCTCCACGTCATCTACTTCGATCCCGCCAAGGCGGTCAAAGTGACCATCAAACGCCCCATACCGAGCGGTGCACTTGGCGAGACGGACGTCTACGGAGCCCAGCAGCATGCCCCGCTGATGAACTTCTCTTTCGATGCGGAATAACGGGCAGCACGCCGTCCCCAAACGGATACAGGAGTATACCGTCGCCACGCAATACTATGCCCCCAGAGGAAAGGAGAGACTCCTTAACCTCGGGGAGCAGATTGCGCAGCGCCATCTCTCCTACACAGACCGTCTCATAGGCTTCATCGGTGACTCGGGCTCGGGCAAAAGCTCCCTTATACGGGGCATATTCCCCGGCCTCGAGCTCACCAATGACGACGATATCCTCTCTCCGCGCAAACTCATGCAGGTGCGCGACTTCTCGGAAACAGTGCCTACCGCCTCCACTTACCACATCGATATGCGGTTTCAGACGGCGTTCACGCAGATGTACGAGATTACGGATTTCGTCACGAGGCGTCTCGAAGAGGGCAGGCGTATCGTCGTCGAGCACTTCAATCTCCTTGCACCGGCCTTGGGGCGCAACGCAGACCTCCTCATCGCCATCGGAGAGGAGATCATCGTCACGCGTCCCACGATCTTCGGACCTCAGCCCGACCGGCTCTACGACATCGTGCATACCTCGCTCCGATACCGAAAGATGGCGCACACGGCAGAGGAAATCACCTCCATAGCGCTCTTTGAGCTCTTCGGCCTCGGGGTGCACGAGTACTACTCGGCGGATGTGCGAAACGGATACGTCCTCAAGTTTAACGAGAAACCGGACATCGATCTCGTGCTTTTGGAAAAGAGGATAAAGGAGCTGATCGACCAAGACCTCCCCGTCAATTACCTCGACGAGGACGAGATCACGGTGGGCGAGCTCGTCCTGCCTTGCGAAGGACCTCGGCTGCACGTCCACTCCACCGGCGAAATCGAAAACTTCAGGGTCTACCCCGAACTGGTCTACGACAAACGCTATGACGCGTGGTGCCTCGTGGGACTTGTCGGAGACAACGGAGCCTCAGCCGCGGAAATAGATCTCTCCAACCGCAACACCGATTATTTCCTTCGCTAAGCGTCCAAAGTAACCGGTTAGTTTCGGTCTGTACCAAACGATAAAATTGGTCTGTATCTCACTCCAGCGAGATACAGACCAATTTTTTCTTCCCGGTACGTGCAAGATTTGATGCCCGATTTGGGGAAAATAGATGGATCGCTTTAATTGAGGCGGATGGTCATACCGATGTTGAGGACGGGCGAGAAGTTGGTGATTTTGCGCAGGCTCTTCAGAGCGGAGTTCATCTCCCAGACCGCGTTCAGGTCTCCGGAAACAAGGTTGGGACTCTTCATCACAGTGCCTCCCGTGTACATTACGCCGAGGTCTGCCGTAAATCCGACACGGCTCTTGGGGACGGCGTAACCGTAGCCGAGACCGAAGTACGGCTGGACGACGTGTTTGTACGCGCTCGTGATTTCCATAGAGGAGTCATCGGAGAGTTTCATCCCGATGTGTCCATTTTCGACTACTTTGTCGTTTTCGTCCGTGAGGTCGAAATATACGGTCGGATCTTTCAGCAGTTCGGCAGCGCCGGGAATCCCGGAGGTGCCGGAAGTGAGATTTTTGGCATAGGTGAGCAGGGGTTGCCCTGTAGTCTTTTCCTTAAAAAGACCGTGCAGCCGTGCTTTTCCGCCACCGATGTAGAGCCCCGCGGTGATGCGGAACCCGTTGCGGAACGGGTGGTAGTCGAGCAGCACGTGCCCGGATAGCGAGCTGATCTTCCCGGTCATATCCACGAGGACGTCGGTCTTAGGAAATTTTTCGATGGACACCGCCATCACCTCGCTTTTATTCAGGACATTGATTCCGGGGAGGAAGGAGAGACCGGCGCGTACGGAGAGCTCGGGCATAAATTTGGCACCGGCTTCCACCGTCAGACCTTGGGGCACGGAGAGTTTGATGCCCAAGCCGTACGAAATAGGCTCGGACGGTGCGGCTTCCTCCTGCGCCACGGCGCGCTCGGGGGCTACAAACGGGAGAGTGGCGAGCATCAAGATCGTCGCCCAAAAATGGGGTTGCTTCATAGTTTAATTTCCGTTTACAACTGTATTAGTTGGGGAATCAGAGCTGTGCAATGGCTTTTTTGCGGGCAAGCATACAAGCCCCCATCACACCTGCATAGAGCATCAGGAGGGAGGTGCGGAGCTTCGTGTCGTGGTTGACCATATTGAGCGAATACTTCCGTATCGCTCCCTTCAGCGGCTGAAGGAGATAGTCCCCGGCGCGTGCGAGTGTGCCGCCGATGATGACCGTATTGGGGTTAAAGACGTTGATAAGGCTCGCGATGTGCATACCTAAATTCTGCCCCACTTCTTCGATGATCTCGATGCAGAGCAGGTCTTCGTGGACGGCGGCTTCGATGATGTCGTGGACGGAAATCATCTTCTCAAGGTCTTCCCGGGTATAGTTCTCTGCGGGGTCGACGAGGCTGGAAGTCCCGCCGGCGAGCACACGGTCTATGAACTTCCTGTGGAGCGCAGAGCCGGAAGCTTCGGTCTCCAAGCACCCTTTCTTGCCGCAATGGCACAAGACTTCGTTTTCGTAGGCGTGGATGTGTCCGAATTCGCCCGAGAAACCGCTCTTCCCGGCATAGGGTTTGCCGTCGACGATGATGCCGAGCCCGAGACCCCAGGAGACGTTCAAGAAGAGCATATTCTTCCCTACTTCGTCGTCATTCATCACGTATTCGCCGAATGCCGCAGCCCGTGAGTCGTTGTCAATGAAGGTATTCAAGCCTATCTTTTGGCTCAATACTTTTCCGAGCGGTACTTCGGAGAAATTGAAGTAGGTATAGCTGTACCCGGTTTCGGGGTTGAGTCGACCGAAGATATTGATGCCCACGGAGACGATGCGTGCGCGGTCTTTGGGATCCCCGGAGTCGATGAAGCGGTTCACTTCGGTGCAGAGATTGTCCAAGCACTCGGGCGTGTTCTCAAACTTAAATGGCGTATTCATCTCCTCGCGCAGCTGTTCGCCCGAGAAGTTGACGAGGACGAGGTTCATCTTGTCGTTGGTGAAGTCCACGCCGAGGAAGTAGCAGTTATTGGGGTTCAGCCCGTAGAGGAACGGGTGCCGCCCGCCACTGGTCTCGAGTTTGCCGTGATTTTCGAGCAGACCCGTGTCAACCATCTCGCTCACCATCTTACTAGCGGTTGGGACGGAGACTTCGAGGTGCTTGGACAGGTTCGGCAAGGTGTCGGATCCCTCGTCGATGATGTGCTCGATGATGCGTTTCTTGTAAAAAATAGACTTTGGGGAAGCATCAAACAGTTCCCGAAATTGCTCTGCTGTCATATCTGTGATTAGTGGTCAAGTCATTCCGGATTCGAGGCACTCGTTTCCGGCACACAAAGATAATTATTCTCTATGAGATTTTCAAATTTCGACGAAAAAATTAAGAAATCTCTGTCGGAAAATCGTCGGGGTTTGATTTGACTGTTTCAAAACCGCTCGTTTTAATTAACACGAGTGTCAGAAATGACCTTTTAGAATGACAACTTTGGGAGAACTACAAAAGCGGTCTCGGGCGCATGCTCGTGGAAGTACCCGCGCAAATAGCGCTCTGTCTCTTCCGTAATCTTGTCGTCGGTGGCTATGGCTTGGTTGTACACCAGCATAGCCAAGGGGATGCCCCTGCTCTGTAACGCCTCAAGGCTGAGGATGGTGTGGTTGATGCTCCCGAGCTTGGCCGTCGTGACGAGGATGACGGGCAGTCCCTCCTCCTTTGCGTAATCTATCGTCAGACGCGAGAGGGTGAGCGGCACCATCAGCCCCCCTGCGCCTTCGAGGAGGACTTTGTCAAAGGAGGCCGCGAGTTTGCGGGTCGACGCGCGGGCGAGGTCGTATCGTGGTTCTTTCCCGTCTATGGCTATGGCCATGTGGGGAGAGCAGGGATAGGAGTAAATGAGCGGGTTTGTGGTGTGGTCGAGGTCCTCCGGGAGGAGGTCTCGTCCCTCTATTTGGCGGTGCATCCGGATGTCTTCGCTGATGCCGTGGTTCCCGGTCTGGATGAGTTTCTGGGTGACGACCTTCACGCCTTCGGAGAGGAGTGCGCGGGAAATGTAGCCCGTGGCGATGGTTTTTCCGGCATCCGTGTCGATGCCGGAAACGAAATAAACCCTTTCGGGCAAAAATTCTTTCATAACCGTTATTTACTGTCTTTGGTGATCGCTACAAACTTAGCTAAAATAAGAGTTGGCGGGGTACAGGCCAAAAATGTTTTTTGTCACGTACCGGGACGAAGAAATGGTACAGACCTACGCGATCGCGAGATACGTACCAAGGAGACCTTTGCATAATACCTCATCTGCTGCGCCCGTTTCGGCATTCGGGCTCGGCCAAGAGTA
>JASBZK010000068.1 GCA_029983505.1 Porphyromonas sp. | reverse complement strand
ATCTGAGGCATTCTGCAAAGTCTCATACGAAAAACTGACGTTTTTCGTATCCCGATCCTTTTTCAAAGGTCTCAACTAAAAAAGCGGTATCTTTGAACGTAAGAATTACCGATTGCACGATTGTATGGATAATAATTTCGATCCGAATAGAGACCTGGATCTCTCGCCTTCTCCTTCCGACGAAGGCGGCAGGTTCGCTTTTGGCGACTACTTTAACTCCGCGATGAGAAGTGCCCTTGTCGTCGGCATAGGCTTTGTTCTCCAAGCTTTGGCTATAACACTTTTTCAATGGGGGCTTATCTCGACTTTCCTGTACTTCTTGGGATTGGTGGCGGTACCGGTGCTGCTCTACACTACGGCAAAGAAGTTTTTCGGGACGCAAGTGACAGATCCCGTTCCTTATCTCTCTGCAGCCGCGTATCTCTTCTGGACATTCCTTCTCTCTCTCATCATTGCGGCTTTGGTCTACTATATGGCTTTCTATATGATGTTCCGCAACCCCGCCGTGATGGACGCTTTGGCTCAGAGTATGGAGGCCATGAAGAGCTTCGTGACCGATAAAGCGATGATGGAGCAGATGACCGAAGCGTACAGCACGATGACGCCTAAGAGTATGACGCTGAGCACGTGCAGCACGTTCTTCTTTTTCGGCACGGTTTATGTCTATATTATTGCCCTTTTTCTGCGCCGGTCATGAGAGAGAACGTGTACACGCCCGAGCTTGACCTTACGATACTTGTCCCCCTTTATAACGAGGAGGAGTCGCTTACGGAGCTTCACGCTTGGCTCACACGCGTGATTGCCGGGATGGGCGTCAGCTACGAGCTGCTTTGGATAGACGACGGGAGTACGGACCGGTCTTGGGAGATACTCGAAGAGTTGGCCTCAGACGACCCTCACGTAAGGGCGGTACGCTTTTCGCGAAATTATGGCAAAAGCCCGGGGCTGCAAGTAGGGTTCCAAAAAGCCCGTGGCAGGGTCGTTATCACGATGGATGCCGACCTGCAGGACTCCCCCGACGAGGTGCCGGAGCTTTACCGTCTGATAGTCGAAGAGGGCTACGACGTCGTGAGCGGGTGGAAAAAGAAACGGTACGACCCGCTCTCCAAGACATTGCCTACCAAGCTCTTTAATGCCACGGTACGGAAGTTCTCCGGGCTCAAGCTGCACGACTTCAATAGCGGCATCAAGAGCTACAATTACCGCGTAGTGAAGTCCATAGAGGTGTACAACGATATGCACCGTTTCCTCCCCTATATGGCTAAGCTCGCGGGCTTTACGAAGATTGGGGAGAAGGTGGTGCAGCATCGCGCCAGACCTTATGGACACAGCAAGTTCGGACTTAGCCGGTTTGTCAACGGCTACCTCGACCTCCTTGTGCTTTGGTTTATGTCCAAGTACGGGCGAAAGCCGATGCATATTTTCGGCTTCCTCGGCAGCGTGATGTTCCTAATCGGGTTCCTTGCCCTTTTGGGCATTATCATTTACAAGTTTGTCTGCCTGCAATCCGGAACTCCCGCACGGCTGATTACCGACCTGCCGTACTTCTACCTGAGTATCCTCGGAGTGATCCTCGGGACTCAGCTCTTCTTGACCGGCTTCCTCGGAGAGCTCCTCTCCCGGCAGTCCCCAAACCGCAATAATTACCTCGTGAGAGACGAACTATGAGACGGACGATGACGCTTCTTTTCCCGCTTCTGCTGCTAATGGCGGCGGGTTGTAACCCTGCCCGAAAGGAGAAAAAATACTTCAAGGAGGCAGGCGAAAGGTTCTACACCGAGTACCACTTGACTTACGAAGCCGACAGCCTGCTGACTTCGGCCGTGGACAGCACGATGCAGGCTTTCGATGACGAGCTCAATAACTTCAAGCCCTCCTCTTTCATCTCTGCATGGAACCGCTCCGAGACAGACTCGCTCCCCCAAATGCTTGAGGACGTGATCCTGAAGGCAGTTGAAGTAAGCGGAAAAACGGGCGGGGTCTACGACGTGACCGGATCACCGCTCTTTGACCTGTGGGGCTTTGGGACGAAGAAAGGCGTCAGATCACTCGCCACGGACGAGGAGGTGGACAGCGTGCTCTCTTTCGTCGGGTACAAGAAGCTCACGATAGACACCGTGGGGCATAAGCTCATTAAGGCCGATCCGCGGATGAATCTCAATCCCAGCTCCCTCTCCAAAGGGTATGTCACCGACCTTGTGGCCCGTACGCTCGAAGAGAAAGGAGTGACCAATTATATGGTCGAAATAGGCGGCGAGATAGTCGCCGGCGGGGTCAATCCGGAGGGGAAACCCTGGAGAATCGGTATCTCCAAGCCCATAGAGCGCCCCAAAGGCGAAGCATACGACGCCGATCTGATGTACGCCATAGAGCTGAAGGAGAAGTGCGGTGTGGCGTCAAGCGGAGACTACCGAAATTACAAGGTCATAGAGGGCAAAAAACTCGCCCACACCATAGACGTGCTCACCGGCAGACCGGCTCATCAGGATATTTTGGGCGTCACCGTCGTCGCTCCGACCTGTATGGAGGCCGACGCGTGGGCCACAGCCTTTATGTCTCTCGGACTTGAGCGCGCCGAGAAGATCCTCCAAGGAGAGCCGCAGCTCAAGGTCCTCTTCATCTACGCCGACCCTGAGATCGGAGCAATGAAAACCTTCAACCGAGGGCTCGAAATCCTTGAGCTCTCGCCCCAAAGCTGACCCGTATGGCTCCCGAAAAAGACACCGGAGGACGTCAGAAGCTCAAACAGACCCAGAAGCTGACGGCACACCAGGTTCAGTTGATGAATATGGTGATGATGCCCGTCACGGATCTCTCGCAGAGAATAAAGCGAGAGATAGAGGAAAATCCGGCGCTCGAAGAGGGCAAAGACTACGGCGAAGAGGGTGGGGCGGAAGAGCTTTATGGGACCTCGGGCGATGACAGAGCCGGGGATCTTTCGGAAAAAGATATGGTCCTCGGGGACTACTCCGACCCGGACGAGATCCCCGACACAACCCTCAAACAATACGGCCGCGGACGCATCAACCCCGGCGATATACCCTTCTCCGAGGAGCCTTCTCTACAGGACTATCTGCTCTCTCAGCTCGGTCTGACGACACTGGACGAAGGGGAGCAAGAGACGGCCAAGTTCCTCATCGGCAGCCTTGACGATGACGGGTATCTGCGCCGCCCGCTTACGGGGCTGCTGGATGATTTGGCTATATACCGCGGGGTTTATCTGACCGAAGAAGAGTTGTCGAAGATACTCGGGGTTCTCAAAACGCTTGATCCGCCCGGCGTTTTTGCCCACGACCTCCGCGAGTGCCTCCTCCTACAGCTCGACCGCAGACCGGGGACGGAGACGACCCTTCTGGCCAAACGGCTGCTCTCGGAGCGTCACTTTGAGGCGTTTACGATGCGGCATTACGCCAAGCTTGCTCAGTCGCTCAAGGTCTCGGACGAAGAGCTGAGGGCTGCCGTCTCCGTCGTCACGAGCCTCAATCCCTCTCCGGGACGGGACTACGGCAATAAACTCGTGGAGACGCTCCAGGTCGTGATACCGGATTTCGAGGTGCACGAAGTAGACGGCGAGCTCCAAGTTACTCTCTACAGGGGGGATATTCCCGAAGTCCGACTCAACCGTGACTTTCGGGACAATATGAGCGAGTATCTCGAAGCAGGGAAAAAGCGCACTCCGGAGCAGAAAGAGGCCGGACGCTTCGTGAAAAGCAAGATTTATCAGGCCAAAAATTTTGTCCAGATGCTCAAGTTGAGGGAAAATGCCCTTATGTCCACGATGATGACCATAGTGGATCTACAACGCGAGTACTTCCTCACGGGCGAGCTCCAGAATCTTAAGCCGATGATCCTTAAAGACATTGCCGATCGCACCGGCTTCGACATCAGCACCATCTCCCGTGTGACCTCCTCGAAGTATGTGGCTACCGATTTCGGCACGTTTCCCCTCAAGCACTTTTTTACGGACGGCACTCTCACAAGGGATGGCGAAGAGGTCTCCACACACCACGTCCGCGAGCTCATCACGGAGATTGTGGACGGTGAGGATAAGCAGAAACCCCTCAGCGACGAGGCCATCAAGGCCGAGCTTAAGCGGCGGGGATTCGACGTGGCGCGCCGAACCATCGCCAAATATCGGGATCAGCTCGGAATACGGGTTGCAAGAATGCGAAAAGAAGTCTAAATTTGCAGAAGAGATGGATCTAGGAGATTCCATCGTCTTGGCAATCCGCCAGAGAGACTGTTATATTAAAACCCATTATACTCACCATCATTAAAAAGCGAACGCAAGCGTATGAACTATCCCGCAAACTTAAAGTACACCAAAGACCACGAGTGGCTCCTCATCAACGGCAGCGAAGTAACCATCGGTATCACTGACTATGCACAGAGCGAACTCGGCGACATCGTATTCGTCGACATCCCCACTGAGGGAGAAAGCGTAGAAGCAGGCGAGGCTTTCGGCTCCATCGAGGCCGTGAAGACCGTCTCCGACCTTCTGACACCCGTGGCGCTCGAAGACATCCAATTCAACTCCGAGCTCGAAGATGCCCCCGAACTCGTGAACCAAGACCCCTACGGTAAAGGCTGGATCATCAAGGCAACTCTTGCAGACGCTGACGAAGCTTCCGAACTCCTCTCCGCTGCCGACTACGAAGCACTTCTTTGAGTCCTCCCGATAAGACAGATCTGAATATGGACCTCAAACCAATAGTTTCTGTCATTATGGGGAGTACGAGCGACTTGCCTGTGATGGAAAAGGCGCTCAAAATCCTAGATGAACTCGAAGTACCTTTCGAGGTGCTTGCCCTCTCTGCCCACCGAACCCCCGCCGAAGTCGAGGATTTCGCAAAAGGGGCAAAAGAGCGGGGCATCAAAGTCATCATCGCCGCGGCCGGTATGGCCGCACACCTCTGTGGGGTAATCGCTTCGATGACGACCCTTCCCGTGATCGGCGTCCCGATTAAGTCCTCACTCGAGGGAATGGATGCGCTCCTTGCCATCGTCCAGATGCCTCCGGGCATCCCCGTGGCGACTGTGGGCATCAATGCCGCCCAAAATGCGGCCTTGCTTGCCGCCCAGATCCTCTCCCTCTCCGACGATAAGTTGGCGGGGCGCTTTGCAGACTACAAGCACGGTCTGACGAAAAAGATCGTCAAGGCCAACGAAGACCTCTCTAAGATAGAGGGGTATAAGTTCAAGACCAATTAACCGGATTAAGCCCTTCCGGTTCTCGTTTTCACGAGACCCGTACCAAAGAAATCTTCTTGGTACGGGTCTCGCTTCTTTTTTGGTCCGTGTCTCGAGATCTCCCCGGTACGTACCAAAATCAGTTGGCAGTCAG
>JASBZK010000067.1 GCA_029983505.1 Porphyromonas sp. | reverse complement strand
GCGAGGTCTGCGAGCACCTTACGGTTGATCTCGATGCCCTTTGCGTGAAGCAAGCCCATAAGGCGTGAGTAGGAGAGACCTTCCATACGGGCAGCAGCGTTGATACGCTGGATCCAGAGCGCACGGAAGTTGCGCTTCTTGACCTTACGGTCACGATACGCATAGGTAAGGCCCTTTTCCCAAGTGTTTTTTGCTACGGTCCATACATTTTTGCGTGCACCGTAATAGCCACGGGTGAGCTTTAAGATTCTCTTTCTCTTTGCTCTGGAGGCTACATGATTGACTGATCTTGCCATGAGTTATTTTAACTGTTCTTTTGGTCGCTTAGCGTCGGACCTAAATCCGAACTTTTCCACAGGCTAAGCATCCTGTTACCTAAATCTAAACTTTTCTGCTATACTTATTCGAGTCCGACGATCAGAGTACGAGTAGTTCTCTCACTTGCTTTTCGTCCACCTTGTTGACCAAACCGAAGTGCGTAAGATTTCTCTTCTGCTTCTTGGTCTTTTTGGTGAGGATGTGACTCTTATAAGCATGCTTGCGTTTGATTTTTCCTGATCCGGTGAGAGTAAATCTCTTCTTAGCACCGCAATTAGTCTTCAGCTTAGGCATGACTTAATGTAGTTGTTTGATTGAAAATAGTTTGTTAATAAAATCATCTTCCGGTGGCACATCAAGAGAGAACCACCCTTGGATAAGTGTAGAAAAGCGCTCCAACCTTGGGAATCACTCATCTCCCTTTGAGTCCGCGTCAACTTCCTTGGCGGGAGCTTCGACAGACGTATGTTCCGAACCCTTCTCTTTCTTCTTCTGAGCTTCGGCGTCCGTAGGATTGGAGCCGGAGCCCTTCTTCTTGACGACACCTTTCTTGGGAGAGAACACCATACCCATCCGCTTCCCTTCCATCGTCGGCATCTGCTCGACTATGGCGTAGCTCTCAAGATCGCTGGCAAAGCGGAGCAATAGCAGCTCGCCTTGGTCTTTGAACATAATGGAGCGTCCGCGGAAAAAGACCGAAGCCTTCACTTTATTCCCTTCCTCAAGGAACCCGATGGCATGCTTGAGCTTGAAGTTGTAGTCATGGTCATCGGTCTGAGGTCCGAAACGAACCTCTTTGACCTGGATCTGGGTCTGGTTGGCCTTCATCTCCTTGGCTTTCTTTTTCTGCTGATACAGATACTTTTGATAGTCGAGGACACGGCAGACGGGAGGTTCTGCATTTGCCGCAATCTCCACGAGGTCGAGTTCCTGCTCCTCTGCGATGCGGCGTGCTTGCTGGATCGGGTATATGCCTTGCGTGACGTTGTCACCCACAAGTCTGACCTCTTTTGCACGAATCTGATTATTGATTCTCAGCTGTGGCCCCGGGTCTTTCTTTTGGGGCTCAACCTTTTTTCTCCTTATGGCCATTCAGTCCTGTCTTATAAGTAAAAAAGCGTAGGGATGTTGGTAAATAATTCTCTTGTAAGTTCTATTGAAAACCACTTTATTGCGCCTTTGCGTCCTGTTCGTAACGCCAGGCGTTCATTTCTGCGTCTACCTTTTGTAGAATTTGCTCGGCAAAGGTACCAATTTTTTCCGTACCTTGGTCGCCCTGCCCTTGTAGACGTACAGAAACGGTTCCGTCGGCTTCTTCCTTTTCTCCCACGATGAGGAGGTAAGGAATCTTCATCAATTCGTTTTCGCGGATTTTCTTTCCTATAGTCTCGCCACGATCATCGACCTTGACGCGGATTTCCTGCTCTGTGAGTTCTCTGGCGACGTGATACGCGTAGTCCACATATTTCTCGCTAATGGGCAGCACCACGACCTGATCGGGTGCGAGCCAGAGGGGAAACTTGCCCGCAGTGTGCTCTATCAGCACCGCCACGAAACGCTCCATCGAACCAAAAGGTGCCCGGTGGATCATCACCGGACGATGTTTCTTATTGTCCTCTCCGGTGTACTCGAGCTCAAAACGCTCCGGAAGGTTATAGTCCACCTGAATCGTCCCGAGCTGCCATTTCCTACCGATGGCATCACGCACCATAAAGTCGAGTTTGGGACCGTAGAAAGCGGCTTCGCCGTATTCGATGACCGTTTTGAGGTTGGTCTCTTCGCAAGCCTCGATGATGGCGCGCTCTGCCTTCTCCCAATTCTCGTCCGATCCGATATACTTTTCGCGGTTATTCGGATCTCTGAGCGAAATCTGCGCTTCGTAGTTGTCAAAATCCAGAGCCTTGAAGATGATGAAAATGATTTCCATCACTTTCTTGAACTCCTCCTTAATCTGATCCGGACGACAGAAGAGGTGCGCATCGTCCTGCGTAAACCCTCTCACGCGGGTCAGACCGTGCAGTTCACCGGACTGCTCATAGCGGTACACGGTGCCAAACTCCGCCAGACGCACCGGAAGGTCGCGATACGAGTGGGGCTTCGTCTTGTAGATCTCGCAGTGGTGGGGGCAGTTCATCGGTTTAAGCATAAACTCCTCACCCTCCTGGGGCGTAGTGATGGGCCGGAAAGAATCCGCGCCATACTTGGCCCAGTGTCCGCTCGTCACATAGAGCTGCTTGCTCCCGATGTGCGGCGTCATCACCTGCTTGTAGCCGTATCTGCGCTGAATGCGCTTCAAGTAGTCTTCGAGTGCCAGTCTAAGCTGCGTCCCTCTCGGAAGCCAAAGAGGCAGCCCTGCGCCCACTTTTTCGGAAAAGGCAAAGAGTTCGAGCTCTTTACCCAGCCTCCTATGGTCGCGCTTCTTGGCCTCTTCGAGCTTCGCAAGATACTCGTCCAGCATCTTTTTCTTCGGGAAAGTGATGCCGTAAATGCGGGTCAACTGCTCCCGGTGCTCGTCGCCTCTCCAATATGCGCCGGCCACACTCGTAAGCTTAATCGCCTTAATGGGCTCGGTACTCGGGATGTGCGGACCACGGCACAAGTCGGTAAAATCACCTACGGTGTAAGTGGTAATGGTACCGTCCTCGAGGTTATTTATGAGTTCGAGCTTATATTGGTCGTGCTTCTTACCCCAGAAGTCAAGCGCATCTTGCTTGGAAATATCCTTACGAACCAACTGATATTTCTGTGCCGCAAGCTGCTTCATTTTCTCCTCAATGGCAGGCAGATCACTCTCCTTTATCTGGACACCTTCCCCGGGGTCTACGTCATAGTAGAACCCGTTCTCTATCGCGGGACCCACTCCGAACTTGATGCCCGGATACATCTCCGTGAGTGCTTCAGCCAAGAGGTGCGAACTGGTGTGCCAAAATGCGTGTTTGGCCTCTTCGTCCTCCCACTTATGCAACACCAACGCTGCGTCCTCGTTAATCGGGCGCATTAAGTCGTAAATCTCACCGTTGACGGAAGCGACGAGCACCTCACGGGCAAGTCTTGGGCTGATGTCCTCGGCTATCTGCATAGCGGTAGAGCCCTTGGGGTAGTCTTTGACCGAACCGTCAGGAAGCGTAATATGTATGGTATCCATTATTTATCTGTCTTTTGCCTAAGCGATTTTATTTCTTTGGTAAATATCCCATCGGGTTACAAATGTACACAAAAATCACTTGTCCCCACTTTCTAAGAAGCAGAATCAGCCAAAATCCGAGGTCAAAGGGACAGAGGGAAAAAGAGAGGTGCGGAGCGTACCAGAGCATAAATAGGGAGGAGCGGCTATTTTGGTACGTACCGGGGAGAAAACCTTGGTCTGTATCTCGTCAGAGCCCGGGTCTGTGCAAAAAAACTTTTTTGGTCCGTACCAAACTGCTCCCGGAGGCACGGAGGTGCAGGGCTGACGCATTAAAACATTTCGAGATTAGAGTTTGTATGTAAGCCCCGTAGGGGCAGAATGGCACAGAATGGCACAGAGTGCCACAATCTTGGTAGACCGTGGCAAAGGGTCCGGAGGACTCGCAGCCACGGGACATCAGTGATATCCTAATCCCTTTTACAGCTCCGTAGGAGCTGAATAGCTATTTGGCTCCTACGGAGCCACAGAAATCAAGAAAGAACGCCCCGTCCCCGGCACATCGGCCGCTGACGCGGTCTTCGTGCCGGTCTGCCAAGATTCGGCTCCGTTGGAGCCGCCCGCCCCTCCGGGGCTTTATCCGATGATTCTTTGTTGGCAAAGTTTCTAATGCGTTCGTCCTGCACGGAGGTGTATCTCGTGTCCCGAATTTCGATGGCGACACAGAGATAAGGGACTCTGTCTGTCAGTCTTTGTCTTTGCCCTTTCTTTTTGTTTCTATACTTTTGAGGTCTTGGCTTAGCTCCTTAAGGCTGTCGAAGTGCTCTATGGCCCGTTCTCTTAGCTTGTAGGCTTCGTACTCTTTGGTGGCTTTGGAGACGGCAAGTTCGTGCGATATGGAGCCTGCGTGCTCGAGGATATTCTTGTCGTTCATCGTCAGGATGAGGCGGAGCTTCTGCACCCAATCCCGCATATACATCGGTTTCTGTGCCGTCGCCTGCATCTCGGCGTAGGCAAGGAATTGCTCGACGATGAGTTTGAGCTGGCGGATCTCGTCTTCACTCAGGTAGTTCTTCCCTCTCGATATGTCCGCTTTCGTCACTTTTCCCTGCTTTTCGGTGGAGGTTAGCCCCATCATCGGAAGTTCGGCGTTCGAGCGGTGGTAGACGAGTTCGGCGGCGGTCTTTCCGCTGATTGCCCAAAGGAGTTTGTTCTGCACCTCTTTGTAGAAGGCGATAGTCATTTCGTCCGACGGGTCGTAGTCTATGCTGGTGGCGTAGATGTCCTTGATTTGTTGGTAAAAGAGACGCTCTGAGAGGCGTATCTCGCGTATTCTGTCGAGAAGCTCTTGGAAGTAGTTGTACGAAGAGCCGGACTTCAAACGTTCGTCGTTCAGCGTAAAGCCTTTGACGAGGTATTCGCGCAGTCTTTGTGTCGCCCAGATGCGGAAATGCGTTGCTGTTTGCGACTTAATACGATACCCGAGAGAAATAATCATATCGAGATTGTAAAAGGGCAGTTCTCGTGAAACCTCTCTATTTCCTTCTTTCTGAACCTGTCGGATTTTCCGACAGGTTGCCTGCTCCACTAATTCTCCTTCCTCATAGATGTGCTTAATATGCTCTACCACATTCGTCCTCGACGATTGATAGAGTTCAGCCATCTGTTGTTGCGTAAGCCACACGGTTTCATCTTCAAAACGAACATCTACTTTGATTTGTCCATTTTGTGATTGATATATGAGGATATTCCCATTGTTGCTGTCTTTATGCTCCATACTTCTTCCTGAACCTGGTTTTAAGATAGAAACAGTTATACTGTCGTACACAAATGTAACCCTTTTTATCCGACTTCATTCTCGACAAAACCGCCTAAAACACGGCGGACGCATCAGTGACCTTTCAAGACAAGATTACTTCCACAAGTAAAGCCCCGGAGGGGCAGGGACCCGAAAAACAAAATCCGGCC
>JASBZK010000066.1 GCA_029983505.1 Porphyromonas sp. | reverse complement strand
CGGCGGTACTGAGTTAACCGGGTACAGAGGAGTTTTAATTGGAGGAGATAATGGGCTTGTTGGTCATATTTGGTTCTGCGACGGTTATTACGAACAGTCGTTTGAGGTGACCAAGAAGTTTTGGTTCATTGTCTTAAAAAGATGGACGGAATACGATGACCGTCTCTATATGAATTGGGGATGGGGTTCCGGGCAGGGTAACGGGTGGTATTGTGCTACGGATAGCTACGCTTGGACTTCATTGGATCAGGGGAGTGTCGGATTAAAGAGAAGAACAAAAATGTTTGTCGGCTTAGATGAATACATTCCTACACGTCAGTACTAATTGATTAATGATTTAATGAGGACTTCTCGAATTTAAAAGATTTAGGTTATGAAAAAAGTGTTTTTCTTTAAGCGTACATTAGCCATATTTTTCACGCTTGTTCTGCTCTTTCCTTCGTGTCGGGAGAATAACGCACCGGAATATGTGCCTTTTTTGGGCGTGATCAAGGAGACGTTTATTTTGACGCTTACCGATGAACAGGGCAATAATCTGCTCGAAGACTTGGCATCTTTGAAAAATTTCTCCGTGACCGGTGTGGAGTCGGGTAAACCATTGATGAGCGCAATCAGAACCTCTAAAAACGGACAGTGCCGTCTGATGGTTCGTGCGGAAGTTCCCAACAGTAACAAGTACGATCAAAAGAGCATACTGAACGGAGCTACACTACAGTCCGATATCGTAATAGAATACAAAGGCAGTTCACTTCCCGTCTCTTGTTCGTTCGTGTATCATGGCACCAATCAGCCGGATATGTATATGGATCCATTGATTCAATTGGTACAGATGAAGTGGGGGGACGTGGTCTTTACTGCGAAAAACAGCCCTGACGGACTGATTCACCTCAATCTTAGGTTTTCAAAAGGCAAACTGACGGTCAAGCACTAAAGGGCGGAGTATATAGCCTTTTTTACTGCTCTTGGAGAAGTTATGGACGAGGTACAGACCGGGGAGATCGTCTCGGTCTGTACCTCACTCTTTCTTCGGTCTGTGTCTCGCACACTCCCCGGTCTGTACCACATTTCCCTGTTTGTAATGTTTGAGAAATCAAATGAACGCACTATACGATTTTTTGTACCTTTGTCGTAAGAAGCGACAAATTATATTTCTCATTTTAATCATTTTGTCTCGTATAAAAAACATCAAAACGACTTGGTAGGCTCTGCTTACTTTCTTTGGTTTCCCTTGTCGTGGGACTCTCTTCCTGTGACGTACAGGACACGTTTATGGTTCCCGGGGATCCGGATGAAGAGGTCACCGTGTCTTCGGCAAATGGTCTACACAATCTCTCGGAGTCTCAAGCCATCGCGTATGTCAACCTCTTCGGCAACGCGATTGAAGTATGTACCCGCTATTCCGAATTATCGGTAATACAGAACAAATAAGAGCTACCGGATTATGAAGAACAAAGTATTAAGAGCTTTTGGAATTGCAGGCTTCGTCTTTTCTTTTTGCTTCTTGTTATCTGCCTGCGCCAAGGATACACCGGAACAATATATGTCGATGGGATTCTATTACAACAACTTATATCTCACGATAACGGACGAAGAGGGAAAAGATATTGCCGGCGACTTGGATGTTTTGAAGAACATCACTGTAGTAGGGATGGAAACAGGGGAGACTATGAAATGTCGAGTGGTCAAGTTTCAACATAGGCAATTTGGCATATACGTGCCTATCCAGTCACCAAATAGTCTCAAATACAATAACATAAAATTGAAAGACGGAACTATTCTGGAAACTGCGTTGGTTATCCGCTACGGTGATCAGGACATCCCCGCGCAATGTCTCTTTCATAAAAACTTAAAAGTTGAAACTATTGGGGCGCTCGTGGGACCAGGACTTACTTTGATTAAAGTAAAATGCCAAGGATCCACTTTCTCAGTAGAGAAAGGTGCAGAATCAGTAATCATACCCTTTGTTCTCTCGGATGGAAAACTTGTCGCGAAACCGGCAAGTAAGTAAATCCGGTATGTGTCGAATATCCGGAATCCCGGATCCTCGCTTAAAAAGCAGTTCTCCAACTACCACGAGTGAAGAGATGCTTTTGAGAAGTAGGTGATGGCTATAAGTCCGATTCTCTCGGAGTCCTTCCCAGAGAGTACCTCAGATGCAAGGCGGAAGTATTTGATAAAATTCCAACCAGTGTCCGTCCGGATCTTCAAAGGTCAGCAACTTCCCGTAGGGTTCGGTCCTTATTCCTCCAACCGTCCTTACTCCTTTGTCCTTTAATTCCGCGTAAACGAGTTCAATGTCATCGGTTTCAAACATAATTCTCGTTTTGCTTGCTCTCACCGTCCCTTTGTAGGGCGGTCTCCGAAGAATCGCAAACGAGGTTTCTCCGAGATTGAATTCAATCCAATCTCCATCCGTCAGCTTGACCTGAAAGCCTATACTTTGATAAAACAGCTTTGACTTCTGCAAATCACTCACATAGACCCAACAAGCATATATCTTTACCGGGTTCATACGTCCAAGGTTTTGATGTGCATCTTTATTTTCTTCATCGCCCAATCATAGTGGCTCGCCGTTACCGAGACACAATACTGACCGAGTGTGGAAGTACCGGTCCAAGCCAAAGCCCCTTTGGCAAATAGTTCGTCGTCGGCATAGCTCTCTATCATTGCCATCACCGCACTATGACTTCCTTTCAACTTTTCCTTTGCTTCCTCCAGTGATGTGCCTTGGTGTCTCTCCCAAAACGCTACGTTCATAGCCGGATAGGAGCGCCAGTTATACGGTGCCGGAAGAAAGGGTCTGGACTCCCCGTTACTATTGGCCCAGACCCAGTCCAATAGCAGACGATGCCATTCGTACAGGTGTACAAGCACATCCCTAAGGTTCTTATCCCTCTTCCAATGGGTTTCCTTGCCGGAGACTGCCATTCTTTCAGAGAAAGGTGTCGACTGCTCTTCCTCGCTCATACTGTCGATGAGCTTCCACATCTTATCAAATTGTCGGTCGGCAGATGTTATCAAGTCCGCCTTTGTCGTTGCTCTTGCCATTCTGTGTTGTTTCTTACCTCCGGCACAAATATAATAAAAAAGGAGTTAGCAGTCAGAAGTTTGTGGCATTCTCTCAGCCCCAAGCACAGGACACGCCCTGCACCTCCCCCTTCGGATGCGTAAAGGAGGTACAGGGCGTGGTCTGTGGCGCCTATTTCACTGTGCGGCAGGAGCCGTTTTCTGCCAGTCTGAGAGGGAGGCGGGGACGGTCTCGAAGTCGAAAGAGGAATTGTCGTTGTCCACAAACTTGAGCCCGTCGTGTTTGCGGCGTATGGCAATGCCCAATTCTTCTTTGTTATACTTTGAGCTGTGGGACACGTTGGCTCCAAAAGCACCTTTGTCTACGTCCTTGGGGAATACCAGCCTCTTGAAGTCGGACTTCGGTGACATCGTCACCGCATCGATACACCACTCTTTGGGCAGGGCGATGCAGAAATTCTTGGCTTCATATGGGTTGCTGATGTTGACATAGATACCGGTATAATACTTCCAATAGACGGGTTTGGCTTTGTCTTCGTTGGTGATGGCGGCCGTAACCGCTTCGGGGTTATTAGGCGAAGTCGTGTGCAGATCCACGAGAGCGATACCTCTGCGATCCGTCTTTACGGGATCCACGTTGAAAGGACCCGCTACGTTTTGAAACTGGACATCCTCGTGGTATATGTCAACCATATTAGGAACTGACTTGTTGTCAGGCAGGAACTCCAACCATTGCTCCTCCGCATAGCCTTCGGGGAGCCATTCCCAATCTGCATTTGAGAAGTCGAAAGAAAGAGGGTTTCCGGGGAATGTTTCGCCCGTATCTTCGTCAATAACTACATCTAATTTGTGGTTACCTGCGGAAGCAACGATTAGGATGGTCTGCCCGGGTTGGATGGGATGATCCGTTCCCTTTCCCGGGAACATCGAGATTTGATCCACACCGATGAAATCTTTCGTGAAATCCTCTGCAGGTTCCTTGAATATAAAAGGACTGACGGTATTGAGTTCCGAAGTCACCAGCGCCAATCCATCCAAGTATTTGACTTCTTCGGTTGGGTTGTAAATCTTGATATAGGCATCATTGAGAGGATACCTAGCACCATCTATTTTCATCGTCTCTGTCTTTCCCGTATAAGGGTCGTTGTATTCTCTGGTGTAACCGTCCTTCCAAGAGCCGAGGTAAAAGACTTCAAGAATGACGAGGTGGTCGAGTTTCTTTTCGGCATCCGGCGTACCAACAACACCGCTATGGCGCTCGATCTTGCCTCCGCAGGAAGCGAGAAAGAGTACTATGAATCCCCAAAAGAGGGACGATATTCTATTTGTATGCATAATTTCGGAGTACTACGTCATTAAAAGGAAAGATCAAAGAGTCGCATCAGCGACTTCAAAGTCCGTCGTCGAGTTATTGTCATCTACAAGATTATGACCGTCGTGCTTGCGCTTGATCGACTTGCCATAGGAGGAATCCGGGATATTAATGTTGCTGATTCTATTGGAATTACATCCAAACGCTCCTTTGTCCAAGCTTTTGGGTATAGGGCTGAAGGCAAACTCTTCTCTCGGACAGATAACGACAGCATCAATACACAGGTCTTTGGGCAAAATGGTCGTGGTAAAAACTTGATCTCCGTGTGAATGACCGCCCGACGAACTTCCGGTATCGCTTACAGAGAATGTTTTGGTGTACACGGACTCACCGGTCGTTAGCGCTTTTTTTATAGCATCCGGGGCACCTCCTTTAAGAGTCTTGAGATCAAGAAGAACCAACCCGTGCAAATTTTGATCGATCTCAAAGTGATCTTCTTCGACGTCTTCAGGGAGTATTTGGATCATATTTTTGACCCGTTTATTGTCAAGACGATAGGTGAGGTCATCAATACGATCTGCGTCCGAATAATGCTCTGAAAGCCACTCCCAGTCTGCCTTTGAGAGGTCAAATGAATTGGGATTACCGGGGCGGCTGTCTTCGTCTTCGGATTGAATCTCAAATTCCAGTTTGTGATTTTGGGCAGCCGCGGTCAGGAGGATGCTTTCGCCGGGCTTAATCGGGTGATCGTTACCTGATCCGGGAAACATCACCAGCCCGGAAATACCGACTTTATCCTTTGCGAAGTCATCTGCCGGTGTCTTGAAGGTTAAAATTTCAGCGGGGTTAAGCGTGCAAGTTCCGAGTGCCAAGCCGTCTAAGTACTTCACTTCGTTTGTAGGGTTGGTGATCCTGATATAGGAGTCATTCTGACCGTACTTTCGTGCGGGGATTTTTTCCGTAACCTTTTCTCCATCGTTGAGGTATGTTCGCTCTGAGGCATCCATCCAGGTGCCGATATAGAAGACCTCGGAGATTACGAGGTGGTCAAGCGTATGTATCTCTTGTTCTGTTCCCACTCCTTTACTCTTTTCGATCTTACCGCCACAGGAGGTCAAAAGGAGCGAGGAGGCAAGGAGTACTAATAATTGTTTTTGAAAAAGGTGCATAGTATACGAGTGTTTTTCTTCTGTTATCATTCTTCTTCTGTTAATATATAGTTCGGATAAAAAATGAGTTGTCAGAGGAACCAGTTCCCGAAACCCTCTCCGCCGGAACCGTCCGAGGAGTGAACTTGGATGTTGTGCGCAGCTTTGTAGGCTTCAAAAGGAGAAAGCTTCAGTTCCATAGCCATATGCCAATAATACGGTTCATAGGGATCGGAGGCCG
>JASBZK010000065.1 GCA_029983505.1 Porphyromonas sp. | reverse complement strand
TCCATTTCGGCAGCGGCTTTCGTGAGGCGTCCGGCTTCTCCGCTCTGCGCGGCGTCTTCGTACTCCTTGATGATTTTCCTCAGCTCGGGGCGGATGCCTCCGAGTGCCGCCGTGAGGATGTCGGGGCAGTCGGAAAAGTCCGATTGCTGAGGCAGGTAGCCCACGCGTGTCCCGTCCAAGAATGTGACCGTCCCCGAGTCGATGGACTCTTTGCCAGCGAGCATCTTCAGAAGTGTGCTTTTGCCCGCGCCGTTTGGGGCGATGAGACCGGCTTTCTTCCCCTCTTCGAGGGTGAAAGAAAGCCCTCGGAAGAGTTCGAGGGCTCCGAAACTTTTGGAGAGATTTTCGACTTGGAGGAGGGGCATATATCTGGCGATGGGGCGGTTATTTCTTTCTGTGTCGGGCGATTTGGATCAGGAGGTCGAAGTACAGGATCTTTACGTTGGCGTTCTGCCGGAGCTCCTGCCTTGCGGAGGCGATCTCTTCCATCAGTGGAGCGATGGCCGATTTCGGTAAGACCGAGGAGATTTTTTTGGTCCGTACCAAAAATTCTCCCGGTACGTACACAAAAGATCTTCCCGGTACGTCCGAAATTTTTTCCTCCTCCAGAGCCAAGGCTTCGCGCATCACGGTGAGGAGCCGGTCCGTGACTTCGAGTACGAAAGGACGGCTCTCCTTGGAGAGTGCTTCGGCTTTGAGGAGGTAAGCTCTCGGGTCACGCCCGTAGGCGCATTCGAAGACGGAGAGGGCTTCGTTGAGGACGCGGTCCTGCTCTTCTTTTTCTCCAAACGCGCCCGAGAGCTTGAGCGCGGAGTAGAGGTTCCCTTCCGCGAGGTGGGCGGCTTCGCGGGCTTTGGCTTCGGGGATGGCGTAGTCGCGGATTAGGGCCGTGAAGAGGAGCTCCTCGGGTACGGGCGGCACGTGTACTCTCTGAAAGCGGCTCAGGATGGTCGGTAGGAGCCCTTCGGGATTATTCGTGACGGCGATGAAGATGACCCCCTCGGGCGGTTCCTCGAAGAGTTTGAGGAGCTTATTGGCGGTGTCGGTGCGCATCGTCTCCGGCAGCCAGATGACGACGACTTGGTTGGCGCTGTTGAAACTTTTGAGAGAGGTGCGTTCGATGAGTTTTTCGGCTTCGGCCACCATAATGGAGAGCTGCCGATTGCCGGAGTTTTGGATCTCTTTCCACTCGTGGTCGGTGAAGCGGGGGTACTTCTTCATCATCTCCCTAAAGAGCGGCATCTGCATCATCGAGACGACCTCCTTGCTATCCCCCTCTTTGGCGATCGGGAAAACCGGTATCAGGTCGGGGTTATCCAGGACGGCGGCCTGACGGCAGGAGAGACATTCGCCGCACGCGTCACCGTCCTCGGTGGGGTTTGTGCACAGGATGCGCTTCGCCGTGGCAAGAGCCAAAGGAAGGGCTTCGCTCCCGGGCTTACCCGAGAGGAGGAGCGCATGCGGCACACTCCTCCTCCGGATCATCTCCCGGAGATGACCCGATAGCTCTTCTTGCCCGTAGACGGCAGAAAATGAGGGGACGAGCGGACGATCCAATTATTCTTGCTCCCTGTGAATATTCCCGCCAAACGTCTCCGTGGGGCGGTCGTCGAACGAACTGAAGTGCCGCATAAACTGGCTCCGCTGATAAAAAGTGGCATTATCCACGCGCGTGGCGGAGAGCTTACCGCGCATCTCTTTTGTGGTGCGGTAACCGTGTTTGTCCATCCAGTGGGCGAGGAACTCGTTGGCCTCACTGATGACGCGCGCGCCTCCCTTGTAGAGTGCCGTGCAGTACTGTACCGCATCCGCTCCGGCGAGCAGACCTTTGACGAGGTCGGCACCCGTGCGGGCTCCCGACGAGAGACAGAGCGAAAGGGCAGGCACGGCTCCGTGGATGAGTGCGGTGTAGCGCAGCCCGTCGGAGAAATCCTGCTCGGAGCTGAAGACGGGTCCCGCCACCAACTTCTCGTTATCTATGTCGATGTCGGGGAAGTAGCTGCGGTTGAAGAATACGAGCCCCTTGGCTCCTGCGATGTTCAGATCCCGGGAGAGACGGAGGAGGTTCGTGTAGTACTTGGAGAGCTTGAGGATGACGGGGATGCCGCTGTTGCCCGAAGAGACCTCACGGGTCAGCGTGACGAGTGCCTCCTCTGCAGTCCCCCAAGCGTCGCCCCGACCGGTCTCGATGCGCATCACGTTGAGCTCAAGGGCGTCGGCTCCTGCGTCGGCGAGATCTTGGGCATAGGTGACCCAGGTGTCGCTTTTGAAGCAATTGATGCTGGCGATTACGGGGAGGTCGGGCGAAGAGTCTTTGACCGCCTTGATGAGGTCGAGGTGCTTGTCCAAGGCGTGACTTTTGACGTAGTGGGAGAGGTACTCGACGGCTTCCGGGAAGTCGGTGTCGCCGGTCATGTAGGCGGCTTCGTTTTCTAGCTCTTCTTCGAAGATGGATTTGAGAACCACGGCACCGACGCCGGCTTCTGCAAATTCCTTTATCTTCTCAGCGTTATTGGTCAGTCCGGAGCTGGCCGCAATGATGGGGCTTCGTAGCTCCAATTTTTCCGCATAAATCGTCTTGATGTCCGCCATGAGAGAAATCTACGTGTAAATATGGTTCTGTAATCGTTCGGGCGCAATGTCTGGCTAAAAGAGCCTCGCTCATCACAAAGGTAATTAAAAGTTGGTAGTTTGGCGACGTGGATTTTGGTCTGTATCTCGCAATCTTTTTGGTACGTATCTTTCCCTAAAAAGGTACAGACCGACGCGATCGCGAGGTACAGACCGAAATTTGGGTTACCTCTTGAGGTGCTGCCACACGGAGGTGTAGGTGAGGGGAGGGGTGGACTCGGGCGAGGAGGCATCTTCATTCGGATGGCGTATGGTGACGCGGATGAGGAGCGGAGCGGAGGGCAGAGGTGCCGTCCCCCGTTTGAGCTTGTCCAGGAAGCGTGCCGCATCCGCTCCTTTTGTCTCAATGAGGGTTTGTCCCACGACGGTGGAGACACGGAGCGAAGCCCTCTCGAGATGCAGGGGCAGGAGTGCCGCGAGCCTCTCAAACGTCAGCACCGGGTCTTCGGGCCACTTGATGAGGTCTTCCCCGGCTTCATTTTGCGCTACGGCAAGAGGCACGCCCGCCTTGCCCGGTGTCCCCTTTCCCGCGGAGACGCCCCAAGAGGAGGGCAAAGCTCCGTCCTTGGCGGGCAAAAAACGCTCGGCAGCTGCTTCTTTTCCACCCGACCACATTTTTCGGAAAAGCCCCCTGTCGATAAGCGCGTCGTCCCGGTAGGCACGGAGCGCGAGCTCGGCGTGGTCGGTGTCGATGTCGGGGAAATCCGATTTCTCGAGGACGAGGGCGCGATCTGCGTCCGGGAAGGACTTGAAAAAAGCTGCGGTATCGGCGGCGAGGACAAGGTACCCCTTGGGTGCAACCACCGTCTCCCGTGCCGTGAGGCGCACCGGGGTGAAGGGCGCCGACGGCGTACTCCGGTGCGTGAGATAGAGGTCGGAGAGCGTGACGGGGTCGACGGTGTCGTTGTAGACTTCGATGTAGCGCTCTTTCTTATTCTTGGGAGAGAGGAAGAGTTCGCTGAGGAGGACACCGCCCTTGGGTACCCGCCCGAAAGGCTTCATCGCGGTCGCCTCACCGGGCGTGCCGCCGTCGGAAGCGGTGGAGGAGCGCCACCGCGGCGGGGCAAAGGAGACCCTCTCGACCGCAAACCCGCTCTTGGGAGCTCCGGGCTCGTAGCTTCGCGCCGAGAAATAGTAGCTGTCTAAGGAGGCTCCGCTTTCGGCATCGAGAAGCTTAAGGAGGAAGTCCCCGCTCAGTGCGGGGAAGTCGTCGAGGTAGATCTTTGCTCCGGGTATCGTGAGTACAAGCCCCGCGGGTAAGACCAGACCGTAACCGCCCGCGGGGATGGTCTCGCCCGTGAGGGCGTACGTGCGGGTGCGGTAAGAGAGGATGAGCGAAGAGGGCGAGACGGGACCGTCCGTACCATTGTATAGCTCGATGTACTTCAAGCCGCGCAGCGGACCCGATGCGGGAGGGTCGACCATCACTTCCGAGAGAAAAATGCCGTGTTGACCGGATGAGGACTCCGGGTCGGAATACGCTTCTATCCTCACTTCGAGCGTCTCGACGGCGCCGGTCTCGTCGCGGAGACCGGCAATCTCGAGGACAAACTCACCCGCTTCCTTGGGCGGCGCACCGAGGCGGACGGACAGCAGGTCAGGCTCCGGTGCGGACAGGGAAGGCTCCAGACCCGGT
Source organism: Porphyromonas sp. (assembly GCA_029983505.1). Classification (GTDB taxonomy): domain Bacteria; phylum Bacteroidota; class Bacteroidia; order Bacteroidales; family Porphyromonadaceae; genus Porphyromonas_A. Next base: position 1,843 of record JASBZK010000065.1, on the reverse strand, counting down.
GCGCGGACGACGGCTCCCTCTATGCTGACGGGCTTATTGAGCCGTATGAGGACGACGCCTTCGTCCGTGACAGAGACCTTGGTGTACCCGAGTGGCGGGAGCTTCTCGGACAGAACGCCGACATAAGGGATGTCCCAGCTGTAGGCTTCTCTCTTTAGGGGCGAAAACTTTGCGTAGAACCGCATCTCGGGGATAATTTGCCCGGACTCCGGAGGGTACGCGTATGAGGCCTGCGGCTCCTGCCCGGAGGGCGCAATCCGGAATGTGAGCCCGTCCCCGGGCTTCAAAAAGACCTCAATCACGAGGTCTTGCCAGCCCGTCGAGGGATGCAGTACTTCCAGACTCTCGAGGTATTCCGTGCTTGTCTTTCGCTCCGACTTTGCTCCGTCATAGGTGTCCGCGGCGAGCTCTATGTGGCGACCGTCCCGGTCCGGTCGGAGCGTATAGCGGAGTACTTCGCCGTTACTTTTTTGCACGGAGAAGAGTGTCCACTCAAACCGATTAAGAGAAGAAGGGCGATCCGAGAAACGCGCCGTCGTCCGCCAGTGCAAACCCTCTTCCGCCCCCGAAGCGTAAAGGGAAGAGAAGTCCTTCCGGATAAGCCCCTCACCCGATGTGCCGCCGCCCGCGGGACGGAGCAAACCGTGATCGAAAACGAACGCGCCGAGGTCTCCCGTCCAACCCTCCTGACCCTCCGCAACCGTCCCGAAAAGCAAGAGCAGTGCGGCTAAGGCAAAACGAAGAACCCGGACGGGGCGACGCTTCATATCCGGAAGAAGTCTTTGTAAAAGTCCAATCCCTCGTAGAGCACTTTCCGACCGACTTCGACGCCGGTGACGGGTCTGCCCGGCGCTTCGATGAGACTCATGGTCACCGCCCTGTGGTCTGCCCCGTTTTTCTTGTCCTGCAGCGCAAAAGCCCAAACCCTGTCATAGTCCTTGCATTTGATGAGGACGGGCGGAAAATGGTCACGCGTAAAGCGGGCGAGGGCCATCAACTCTTTTTGGGGCAGCATTTGGAGGACGAAGGCGCAGTAGGCTTCTATCACGAGACCTGCCGCCACGGCCGTGCCGTGGGGGACGGGCTCGTACCCTTTCCCGTCCAGATGCAGAGCTTCGAGTGCGTGACTCGAGGTGTGGCCGAGGTTGAGTATCTGTCTCAGACCGGTGTCTTTGGGGTCTGCGCCGACCACTTCCTCCTTGAAGTCGAGGCATTCGCGGACGGTCTCCGGGCGCCTTTCTGCCGAGAGAAAAGTCTCTGGGTCTTTCCCCATAAGGAGGGCGTACTTGAGTAGCTCGCCCTCGCCGCTGAGGAGCTCCGCCTCCGGCAAGGTCTCGAGAAACGTGGTGCAGATCAGTACCTCGTCCGGCAGGTAAAACGCTCCGATGCTGTTTTTTACGCCCGCGAAATCTATCGCCGTCTTGCCGCCCGAAGCTGCGTCGACCATCCCGATGAGGGTCGTGGGAATGTGGATGAGGCGCATCCCCCGCTTATAGGTCGCCGCGGCAAAGCCCGTGAGGTCGGTGACTGCTCCTCCGCCAAAAGCGGTGAGGAAATCCTTTCGGGAAAGTCCCTTCTCGAGCAACCGTGACCAGAGGTCGGAGAGGACGGAGAGTGACTTCGCCCCCTCTCCCGCCGGTGTGACGAAGTCCGGCGGTGCGCCGAAAAAGCGGGTGTAGGCGGGCGCCGTGTTTTCGTCCGCCACCGAGAAAAAAAGCCCCCCCGACACGGTCTCCTTGAGGGTCTCAAAGAGAGCGTCCGGGGTGGCGTGGTACGTGATGAGGGTCTTTTCGGTCATATCTGCGGTTTTCGGACAAAGTGGGGGCTTCATTTGTCCCAAAAT
>JASBZK010000064.1 GCA_029983505.1 Porphyromonas sp. | reverse complement strand
GACGTCACCGCCGCACTCTCCACTCAGAATATCGAAGCAGCACCCGGAGCTCTCGGCGAGAATTCGGACGTCTCTTTCCAGTACACGCTCACGACGAAAGGGCGGCTCAAGACTCCGGAGGAATTCGGCAACATCGTCCTCCGCTCCGGAAGTAACTCCGACCTGCTCCGACTCAAAGACGTCGCAAGGGTCGAATTCGGTCCCCTGAGCTATTCGGTCAACTCCCAAACCGACGGTCACCCATCCATTATGCTCGAAGTGTTGCAAGCCGCCGGATCAAATGCCACCTCTGTCATCAATAACGTGATGTCGCTCGTGGACGACATCCGGGGTGACCTTCCCCCGGGAATGGACATACAGGTCGGTATGAACGCCAACGACTTCCTCCACGCCTCCATGTACAACGTCTTCAAGACGCTCATCGAGGCCTTTATCCTCGTGATGCTCGTCGTCTTCATCTTCCTGCAAGACTTCCGCAGCACCCTCATACCCGCCATCGCGATACCGGTCTCCCTCATCGGTACCTTTTTCATCCTCAAGCTCCTCGGCTTCTCTCTGAACCTCCTCGTCCTGGCCGCCCTCGTCCTCGCGATTGCCATCGTAGTGGACGACGCCATCGTGGTGGTCGAAGCCGTGCACGCCAAGCTTGATACCGGCTACAAGAGCGCGAAGAAAGCCTCCATCGACGCAATGAGCGAGATAGCGTCCACGCTGATTTCGATCACGCTCGTGATGATGGCCGTCTTTATCCCCGTCAGCTTCTTGGGCGGGACGAGCGGGGTCTTTTACCGGCAGTTCGGTCTCACTATGGCCGCCGCCATCTTCCTCTCCGGTGTGAACGCCCTTACCCTGTCGCCCGCCCTCTGCGCCCTCTTCCTAAAGGCGCATGACGAAGAGACGGGTCGGGAGCTTTCCTTCCTCGATAAGTTTAAGCGCGGCTTCAATACCTCCTACTCCGCCCTGCTCCGTAAGTACAAAGGCGCTGTGGAGCGGATAAGTCCGAAGCCGGTATTGATCGTGGGCGTGGTCCTTGTCGCACTCGGCGTCACTTTCTTCCTGATGAAAATCACGCCCTCCGGCTTCATCCCCAATGAAGACACGGGCGTGATGATGGTACAGGTGGGTCTCATCCCCGGCACCTCCCAGGGCGACACGGAAAAAGCGCTCTCCGAAGTCGTCGACATCATCAAAGCTCAGCCGGAAGTCCGCTCCGTCACGGCTATGCAGGGCTTCGGGATGATGGGTGCGGGCATCGGCTCGAACTATGGTACCATCTTCGCTATGCTGGACAATTGGTCCGACCGCGCCGGGAGAGACCACACAGTGGATGCCATCCTTGGGCGTGTACGCGCCAAGGCCTCCCGCCTTACGAATGTCCAGGTCATCGCGGGGGCGCCGCCCACCATCCCCGGGTTCTCGATGTCACAGGGCTTCACTTTTTCGCTTCAGGACCGGACGGGCGGCAGCATTGACGACTTCTACGCCGTCAGCCAGAAGTTCATCGGAGCGCTCAACGGAGAGGAGAGCATCCTCTTTGCGCGTACTTCTTTCAATCCCTCCTTCCCCATGTTTGAAGTGAAAATCGATGAGAGCAAGCTTGCTATGGCAGGCCTCACTCCGGCGACCATTTACTCCACGCTTCAGGCCTACCTCGGGGGGATGTATGTCTCGAACTTCAACTCCTTCGGTCACCTCTACCGGGTCTTCATACAGGGTGAGCCCTCATCCCGCGCCAATCCCGCCGACCTCTCGCGCATCTTCGTGCGCAACGGCAATGAGATGGCGCCTATCACGCAGTTCATCTCGTTGGAGAAGACCTACGGGCCGCTCAATATCACCCGTCTGAATATGTTCAACTCGATCGACATACAGGGCTCTCCGCAGTTCGGATATTCGTCCGGTCAGGCGCTTGCCGCGGTGGAGAAAGTGGCCAAAGAGACCCTGCCCTCCGGGTACACGTACGAGTACTCCGGGCTGACGCGCGAGGAGCAGAACACGAATTCGAGTATGACCCTCATCATCCTCGGGCTCTCGCTCCTCTTCATCTACCTCCTTCTCTCCGCGCAGTACGAGAGCTACCTCCTGCCGTGGTCGGTGATTTTGTCCGTGCCCTTCGGACTGCTGGGAACCTTCCTCTTCGCGCTCCTCTTCGGCATCGACAATAACATCTACACTCAGATTGCACTCATTATGCTCATCGGCCTTTTGTCGAAAAACGCCATCCTCATCGTCGAGTTTGCCAAGCAGCGACGCGAAGCCGGGATGAGCATCCGTTGGAGTGCCGTAGCAGGAGCCGAAGCCCGTCTTCGTCCGATCCTAATGACGAGTGCGGCCCTCATCATCGGACTTATCCCGCTTGCCCTCTCTTCGGGTGCGGGCGCCAACGGTAACATCGCCCTCGGTGTCTCCGCCATCGGCGGTATGCTCATCGGGACGCTCCTCCAAGTCCTCTTCGTACCCGGTCTCTACATCATCTTCCAGACCCTGCAAGAAAAGTTTAAGCCCCTCGAAATCGAGACGAACGACGAAAACGTCCTCCGCCCCGAGCTCGAACAGTACACCGACATCGACGGCGAAAGAGAATGAGGACAGGAAACCCGAAAAAGAACCCACCGAGCACCCCGCTCACGAGGTACGTACCAAAAACTTCTTCTCGCTCCGTGCGAAAGTTTTCTCTCGGTACGTGCGAGCCGGTCTCCTCGGTACGTACCCCGTTTCCGGTCCCGGCTTAAGTCTGAAACATATACCTCTACAATAGAGCAATGAAAAAAATACCTTTTGCACTCTACCTCCTGCCCCTTACCCTCCTCTTGGGCGGGTGCGGCATCTACGGCAGATATGAGCGTCCCACACAGCTCGCCCTCCCCGATTCCGTCCGCGGCGCCACCCCTGTGCAGTCCGACACTATGACGATAGGACGCATCCCTTGGCGCCGGTTCTTCGGCGACCCCCACCTCCGTGCACTCATCGACACCGCCCTCGTGCGCAACACCGACCTCCGCACGGCAGAGCTCAATGTCGAGAAAGCCAACGCCGGTCTCCTGATGGCAGGGCTGTCTTTTGCCCCGAACCTCGGTTTCGCCCCGGGTATGAGCCGCGAACACTCTTCACTCAGCGGGTGGTCGAAGGAAAACACCTACACCCTCCCCATCACTTCGTCTTGGGAAATCGACCTCTCGGGACGGCTCCTCAATGGCTACCGCGGTGCGGAGGCCTCCAAGCGGCAGGCTGAAGATTACCTGGACCTCACCCGGGCAAATATCATCGCCGCCGTCGCCAACACCTACTACTCCCTCCGGATGCTCGACCGTCAGCTCTTCGTGGCACGCGATGCCAAGCGGGTTATGGACGAGACCGCACAGACTATGGAAGTGCTGATGCAGGCGGGACGGCTCACCGGTGCTGCCGTCGCTCAGGCCCGGGCTCAAGCCAAGCTCACCCAAATCACCATCAACGACCTCGAGAGCCAGATTGTGGCGGCAGAGAACAGCATGCGGTTGCTCCTGATGCAGCCCGGTCTCGTCATTGAGCGCGGTGACGGAGAGTACCCCGTCCCCCTCGAAGACAAGCTCAAAGTGGGCATCCCCCTTCAGCTCCTCTCTGCCCGCCCGGATGTCCGTGCCAAAGAGGAGGCGCTAAAGGTCGCCTTTTACGGCACACAGAGTGCGCGGGGCAATTTCCTGCCCACCCTTACCCTCACCGCCTCCGGCACCTGGCTCAACAAACTCGGTCAAGTCGTCGTGAACCCTATGGCGTTCATCACCGACCTTGCGGCCGGTTTCTTCCAGCCTGTCTTCCAGAAAGGGCGCAACATCGCACAGCTCAAGATAGCCAAAGCCACCCAAGAACAGGCACTCCTCGACTACGAAAAGACGCTTCTCTCCGCCTCTCACGAAGTAAGCAATTACCTTGCGGAGTACCTTGCCCTCAGTCACGACAAAGTCCTCCGCCTCGAAGAGATAGAGCTCCGCAAAAAAGCCGAAGCCCAGACCCTCGAACTGATGAAGCTCTCAAGCATCAACTACCTGGAGGTTCTCACCGCGCAGTCCCAAAGGCTTAATGCGGAGCTTGGGGGCGTAATCGGCGAATTCAAACGAACCCAGGCACTCATCAATCTCTGGAAGGCTCTCGGCGGAGGTTGGAATGACGAGACTTCCGAAGCCGATACAGACCGGGATGCCACACCCGTGATGACCGACAAAAAACACTAACCCCCTTTTCCAAAAAACACTATGAGTCCCAAAATCAGCCCACTGGCATACGTCGACCCCGCGGCCAAAATAGCAGACGATGTAGAGATAGCGCCTTTCGCATACGTGGAGGGTGATGTCGAGATCGGCAAAGGATGCATCCTCAAGCCCTATGCCTCTGTCCTCGACGGCACGCGTATGGGCGAGAGAAACGTCGTGCACCAGCACGCACTCGTTGGTGTCCGAAGCCAGAGCTTCAGGAAACAGGGGACGCACCCCCGTCTCGAAATCGGAAACGACAATACAATCCGCGAGTACGCCGTCCTCGTCAAGTCCCTCTCTGACGATACGGCTACGACCATCGGAGACCACAATTTCTTTATGTCCACCTCCCACGTCGGTCACAACACGGTCATCGAAGACCACGTCGTAGTTGGCATCAATGGCGTAGTCTCGGGACGCTGCCGGGTAGACAGCCACACCGTACTCAGCACCTCATCCATCCTTTTCCAGGGCGTACACGCGGGAGCTTACACCGTCGTGAGCGGCGGAGCGCGCGTCCGCCGAGACATCCCGCCTTTCATCACCACGACGGCCAACCCCACCTCCTTTTACTCCGTGAACCACCCCCTGCTTGAGCGCCACGGGTTCTCCGAAAAAGACCTCCGACACATCGCGCACGCCTACGAGATAGTCTACCGCACCAAGATGGATCTTGCGGACTACATCTCGCGCATCGAGGCAGAAGTCCCGATGGACGACTATGTCCGTCAGATACTCGATTTCCTTCGAGACACGGAAGCCCGTGGCGGCGCCATCATCTGAAGTAACGAGGTACGTACCTAGAGACTTCCTCCGGTACGTATCTCACGATACTCGGACCCGTACCGAAGAGAAATTTTCGGTACGGGTCTCTTTTTAGGGAAGTTTACGTCCGGGCGGAATGGTTATTCGTAGGACTTTTGGTACCTTTGCCGTGCCAAAGATCCGGGTGCGGATCGATGCGGCATTTTTTACAGTACGATTTCGTCACGTTTCGGGCCTTCGGGCTGTTTCTACGACCGTGACCGTGGAAAGATTTGTGCGGGCTTGCAACCACGATAAAAGAATGCTAAAAGGCAGAACCCGACCCGCTCCGATCTCTTTTTCGGGGCGACCTCTCTTTTTTTGTACCCTTATGTCTCGGGAACAAAAAAACGAGTCCACTCGGGAGAGCGGTTCTTTTCTTTGCTTTCGTCACATCCGGCATTCCCCTCCTTTCCCGGTCGCTTTTCCTCTCCACCCCAAAAGGAGGAAGAGTCCCCAAGTCGTGTCCCCTGCTCCACGCCGGCAGAGCAGCCGACAGAGACACCCCCAAGCGCGACACCTCAACCCCAAGACGCCGGCAACAGACACTGCTGTTATTACAGATATGACAAACAAAACGATAAAAGGCGGGGACACCGTCCTCTTCACCAGCGAATCCGTAAGCGAAGGGCACCCCGACAAAGTAGCCGACCAGATCTCGGACGCGCTTCTCGACCACTTTATGGCCCAAGACCCCGACTCCAAGGTCGCCATCGAGACCCTCGTGACGACGGGTCAAGTCGTCGTGGCGGGCGAAGTCACGAGCGAAGCCTACGTCGACATCCCCGACGTGGTACGCGAAGTGATCACGGACATTGGCTACACCAAGACGGAGTACGGATTCGACGGCACCTCGAGCGGCATACTCTCCGCCATCCATGAGCAGAGCCCGGACATCCACCGCGGTGTGGTTCGCGAAGACCCCGATGCCCAAGGGGCAGGCGACCAAGGGATGATGTTCGGCTACGCCACGAACGAGAGCGACACCTATATGCCGCTCCCCGTAGAGCTCTCGCACAGTCTTTTGCAGATACTCTCGGGGATGCGTAAGTTCGAGCCGGAAGTGATGCCGTACCTTCGTCCCGATGCCAAGGCACAGTTTACCCTCGAGTACAACGCCGACCGCACCGTTCGCCGGGTGAATACCATCGTCGTCAGCACCCAGCACGACGACTTCGTCAAGCCCCACGACGGA
>JASBZK010000063.1 GCA_029983505.1 Porphyromonas sp. | reverse complement strand
GCGCAGAGCGACCGCGTTAGGGGCGACGGTACCATACGAACCCCGTACGGATGCCTACGGCATCTCCTTGCCCCTAATGGGGCTGCCCTTTCCGGGGCGGTCTTTTTAGAATAGATGAGAGAAGCCTGTGCCGATGTAGATGGGATACATCGGGAAGGATACGGCGGTGAAGTCACTCTTGAAGATGTTCGTAAAACTGCACTTTAAATCCGCAAAGAGGTTGAAATTGTGGTAAATCTTCACGCTTCCGCCGATCTGGAGCCCCACTTCGTAGGGACGGATGGCGTCTTTGAAACTGTACGGGGTGCGGTCTTCGTTGGAGAAGACGATCTTTTCGCCTACGGGCGAACCTTTGCGGAAATAGCCGTCGTAGACATCTCCGGAGAAATCTCCGTCCAGGATGTAGCCCGCATAAAACCCGGCACTCACGCGTCCCCTGTCGTGGAAGTTGTAAGCAAGGAGCAGCGGCACGGTCACGCTGGAGCCGTAGTAAGAGCTGCGTACCATCCCGGTCCAGTTGCCTTCCATTACGGCACCCTGTTGGGTCATCGCCATGTGGTAGTTTTTGACGCGGGCGACCGTCTCCATCCCTTTCTGCTCAAGACGTACGCCGGTGACGAAACCGAAACCTCCGTGGGGGATGAACCACTTGGAGACGGAGAGCTCGAGGATGCCGTTGAGCTTGGGGTTATACTCTTTGATTTCGCGCACCTCTGCCGGCATAGGCATGGGTGCGGTGCCGCCGAGGTTGACGCCCGTGCGGATCTCGAGCTCCCATCCCTTTTCTCTGATTCGGTCCGTGGGGCTCATTTGGGCGCTTGCTGCCGAAGCAAAAGAAATGAGTGCAAGAGCCGTGACTGCTATTTTGGTAAAAGTATGCATAGTCGGATGTTGGTGATGGATTTATTCAAAGTACACTTCCACTTCGTCGACAAGGAGGGTCGAGCCGGCCGCGCCGATGAACTTCGCGCCGTCCTTGGATGAGGAGAAGACGACGGAGTAATTGTACTGCCCTTTCGCGAGCTTTACGGGGTCGAGTGTTTTGCCCTCAAGAGCCTTGAAAGGAATCTCGAAGCGGGTCCACTCGGCGGCAGGCTTACGGTCCGCGTCTGCGATGCGGGCGACCATAACGAGGTTGTCGCTCGTGAGGTTATTGGTACCGTCGAGGAAGGGGACTTCGGGCGTCACCTCATAGACGATGGCGTAGATGTCGAAGAGATCCTGACCGCCGGGGTTATCCCCCTTTTCGTCGACCATTTGGTCTCCGGGCGTGTACTTGTAGTACCCGGTCATCATCAGCGGCTTTTGGAAAAGAGGCGTGCCGAACTTGGTCGCCTTGAGCGGTTCGGCCATAATAAGCCCCGGGTCGAGGATGCCCAGATAGAGGCTGCCGGCCGCGATGAAGGGCACCTTCATAATCGAGCCGAAACTGTCGTGAAGCGCCTTCGTGGAGCGCGTCGCAAGCTGAAGCGCTTTGCCCTTGTAGCCCTTTTCGACCTGCGTCGCGGGGTAGTCCTCCACTTTGCCGGGCAGGAGTCCGAACGAGGCGCCGACAGAGTAGCCTACATTGGAGGAAGCCCATTCGCCCGCCACGTCCCCCGCTTCGTTTTTGATCAGGAAGACGGTGTAGGCCTTCTCTTGGAGGCGGGTGTCCTCGAAGGAGAAGAGGGTACTTTTGACATTACTGGGAGCGGACACGGTGACGGTGTAGGTCTTAGTCCACTTGCCGTCCTCGCTCGTGACCGTGTACAGGACAGGACGGGTGAAGTCCTGCTTCGAGCCGCTTGCGGGCTCTATCTTCGCACCGGGTGTGAGGGTGAAGACGGGGGCAAGAGCCGTGAGGTCTTCCCAGGGGTTGGCGAAAAAAGTCACCTTGTCGTTCGTGACGGCAGAGGGGCGGATGAGTTCGATACCCTCTATTTGTGCCGTGAGGATGTCGGCTTCGGCATTGGGCGCTTCGGGGCGGATGCAGCCCGATGCGGCCAAAGAGAGTGCCAATGTAGCCAGGATGGCAGGGATTTGATTCATAGCTCTGATATTTGATGCGAAAAAATGCTTGATTGATATCTCGAGACCTCTGCACGGAGTTTTTCGTGGAGATCTTTGTGTCTGAGGGGCTATGCAAAGGTCTCATCTCGTCAATTATCGGGGACAAAGATACTCAAAAAGCGCTTAAGTGTGCAAAACACGTTAATGCGGGCACGATGCGCGCGTATTAGAAGCCTTTTCGAGATTACTTCAGCAAGAAAAGGAGGTGTGTAAAAGTACGAACTTGACGAGGTACGTACCGAGAAGATCTTCTTGGTACGTAGGACAATGAGACGAGACACGTACCGGGAAGATTGCGAGATACGGGTCAAAAACAGCGGGAGCCCCTATGCGGTACAAAAAAGCGGCAGTGTCCCTTTTAGGGGCACTACCGCTTCCTCGAGTGTCGGAGGGCGTGTCGAAAGTGTTTTGCGGGGCAAAACACGGGACACACCCTCTGGGAGGTGCGTATAAAGTTCGAAATGCAAGGCGCTGAGGCTGAGGGCGACGGGAGTGTACTCGAGTACACGACTAAGCCCGAATGCCGAAAGCAACGCAGCAGTTCGGACTTTTGGCACACCTCCTCGGAAATCTTCTTTAGAACATCTTGAGCTGGTAGATGAACCCGAGCAGGACTTTGTGGTTACTGTTCGTGAAGTCCTCGGACATCATTTTGTAGCTTCTGCCCACGTAGGTGAGGAAGAAGTGGAGGTTGCTGTCCCGGAGCGGATAGTACTCTACACCGGCGTAGTAGCCGTAGGACTTGCGGGTCATTTCTCCATCAAACCATTTGGCGGAGTTGCCACTGGCTGCGGTTTCGTACATCCCTTTTGCGAAGACGTTCCAGGAGGGCGTGATGTTGTAGTTCAGTTTGAGCAGGAGGGTCATGTATTCGACATCTTTGTCGGCTGCGATGATGCCCTTACGGTTCAGGCCTTCGTTGGAGTACATAAAGTCGAAGTGGCCGTTGAACTTCCCGAAGTCGAAATGGTTCCCGAGTGCCACGTACTGCATGCTGTTTTCTTTGGACTGGCTCATGTGCGAGATAGACCAGCGTGTGGTCCAGAAAGGCGCAATGGTGCCGTTCCAATTGAGCGTGTAGACGAATGGCAGCTTTGCCTCTTCGGCGGTCGCATGGGGGTAGGTGTCGGCGTAGCTGTTGTTACGGGAGTTCAGCACTTGGAACTGGAGTTGCTGCCCGGGCACGAAGTCGTACGCGAAGTTGACACCGGTCAGGAAGTTGCTCATATACTCGATCATATCGGAGTACTCGTAGATCTCTATCGGATTGAGGTCAAACTCGATACCTCCGTATGCGGCGCACTGCTTGCCGAGGAACATAGAGAACTTCTCCGTCGGACGAACACCTATCCCTGCTATGTCGATGGACGTGGGCAGATTGTCGATATTGCCACTACTGCCATTGGGCCTATTTAGGCGCTGCCGCCATCTGTAGGACAGCCAGTCGTTGATATTTCCCTTGGCTTCGATTCGGAATTGACGCGCCATAAAGCGGGCGCCGGTGAACCCGTCCTTGTCGGCATTAAAGTCGAGGGAGGAGTTCATATTCAGATAGAAGTTGAACTTATCCTGCCTCTCTTTCATCAGCCCTACGGTTTCGGCCAAAGACCGGTCATCGGTGTAGTGCTCTTGTTGGGCAGAAGCAGAGAGCGAAAATCCGGTCAGCAGCGCAACGGCACCGAGTGTCTTGAAGTAATGATTCATTGGATTAGGGAGTGTGCGATTGGGGGATTAGAAGAGGTTGAAGTACTTCTGGATCGTTTGCCAGTCGTTTGTGGAAGTCAGAGAAAGGGAGAGAAGTACTCTGGACTTTTGGGGATTGAGGCTCTGCGAGGCCACAAACTGGTACGCGTCGTCGTCCACTTCGGCATCGAGTGTCGTGCTGCCTGTCGGCACGCGTGAGGAGCGAACGACGATGATGCCGTTTTGGCGCGCTTTCTCGAGTACCGGGAAGACGTTCTTGTGGATGTTGCCGTTGCCCACGCCTGCGTGAATGATGCCTTTGTAGCCGTTGGAGAGCATCGGCTCAACCATATCCGCTTCGATATTGGAGTAGGAGTAGACGATGCCTACCTTCGGGAGTGACGTCAGCCCGCTGACGTCAAAAATGATGCGCTGTCCTCTGGGAATGCCTGCGGACATTGAGTAGGTGACCTTCCCGCCAAAGACGTGACCGATGGGACCGAAAGACGGAGCCTGGAAAGTTTCCACGTCGGTGGTGTTCATTTTGCAGACGGTAGGTGCGGCGAGGAGCTTATTATTCATCGACACCATCACACCCTTATTTTGGGACTCGGGAGCAGCGGCAGCCACGACGGCGTTGTAGAGGTTGAGGGGACCGTCTGCGCTCATTGCCGTGGACGACCGCATCGCCCCGACGAGGATGACGGGCTTAGGCTCTTTGATGGTCAGACTGAGGAAGAAAGCTGTTTCTTCCATAGTGTCGGTTCCGTGGGTGATGACTACGGCGTCGGCTTCGTTATTGGCAAAAATCTCGTTGATTCTCTTTGCAAGGGTCAGCCAGACTTCATCGGACATATCTTGAGAACCGATATTGACGATTTGTTCGCCCGTGACAGTGGCGACGTCGTTGACTTGTGGAACCGCGTCGAGGAGGGCACCGATGGCGACCTGTCCTGCGGTGTATTTACTGCCTGTGGCCGTTGTTCCGGCGCCGGCGATGGTACCGCCTGTGGCAAGGATGTGGACGTGGGGTTTCTGTGCGATGGCAGCGAGCGAGACGCTGAGGGTGAGGCAGAGCGCCCAGATGAAGTTTAGTTTTCTCATGGTATTTTTTCTCATTAAAAAGTTAGAATATCTGTATCAGCAACAGCCCGGTGGCGATAGCCGTGACCGTGGCCACCAGCCCGGGGATCATAAAAGAATGGTTCAGCAGAAACTTCCCTATCTTAGTGGTTCCCGTGCTGTCGAAGTTGATGGCCGCCACTACGGTAGGGTAATTCGGGAGGAAGAAATAGCCGTTCACGGCAGGAAAAAGGGCTATGAGCATCATGGGATTCAGACCAAGCGCGATACCCAAAGGCACGATGGCACGCACGGTGGCCGCCTGACTGAAGAGCAGGATACTCATCACGAAGAGGGCGACGCCGAAGAGCCACGGCATACGGGTTACGAAGTCGTTGATTCCCCCGGTGAGGCTGTCGAGATTGCCCTGTATAAAAGTGTCGCCCATCCACGCGATACCGAAGATGGCGATGACGGCCTGCATCCCTGCCCCGAAGACACTGCCTTTGGCGGCTTTGACCCCGTCATTCCCCGTGACGAGGAGGATGATGGAGGCGGCACTGAGCATAATGATCTCAATGACGGACGGCATATCGAGTTTGATGAGCTCTCCCTTCACTATGAAGTCCGGACGAAGCGCCGGGATGGAGCCGAAAAGGACAATCAAGATGGTCGCAAGTAAGAATAGGGCGACGCTGACTTTGGCCCGCCAGTCAAAGGACCCCGGCGATCTGCCTGCCGATGTCGAAGGCGTGATGAGTCCCTCGCTAAGCCGCTTGAGGTAAATAGGGTCTTTCTCGAGTTCCACTCCTTTTTTGAGACAAACCAAAGCGCCGATGATGACCCCTACGAGGGTGGCGGGAATTGAGACCTTCAGGATGTCGAAAAGGGAGACGTCGGCAAACGAGAGCAAAGAGAGCAGCGCCACAGTGGCTGCCGAAATGGGGCTGGCGGTAATGGCCTGCTGGGAGGCAATCACAGATATGGAGAGGGGGCGCTCGGGGCGTATCTTGGTTTCCTTAGCGACCTCAGCGATGACCGGCAGAAGGGAGTAAGCCACGTGACCCGTCCCTGCAAGGAAGGTGAAAAGGTAGCAAACCAACGGGCTGAATAGGGTGATCTGAGCCGGGTGCTTCCTTAGAAACCGCTCTGCCACGCTGACCATATAGTCCAGCCCACCTGCCGCCTGCATACAGGAGACGGCTGCGATGACTGCGGCGATCATCAGGATCACGTCGATGGGTGCCGAGGTCGGCATCAGTCCGAAGCCGAAAGTGAGGACTGCCAGACCCAATCCTCCGGCGACTCCCAATCCGATTCCTCCTAATCGTGCACCTACGACGATGGCGACGAGAACGAATATAAGCTGTGTAATCATTTGGTCTCTAAGTCTATGATTACTTGATTTTTGTAAATGAAGTAGACGGTCATTTTTCCTTATTTGACGGACTAAGGGTTGTTTTGTTGTTTCACAAAGGTAGCCATAATTTACAATCTTAGACCAAAAGGGGCACAACAATCCCCGGGACACGAAGGCAACGCAGCAGCAGTCCGGCCTTTTGGTACGCCGACATACAGACCAAAAAACTTTTTTTGCCCGTATCGGGACAAAAACTTCGGCCTGTATCTCGAGAGGGCGAGATACAGGCCGAAAAAAATTAGGATTAGAGGTTCCTCTATGCGAGTGACAGGGCTGACGCATTAGAAACATTTCGA
>JASBZK010000062.1 GCA_029983505.1 Porphyromonas sp. | reverse complement strand
CGCCCCTCCGGGGCTTTATCCGATGATTCTTTGTTGGCAAAGTTTCTAATGCGTTTGCCCTGCTTTGAAAAAAGGACTCCGGATACGAAAAACGTCAGTTTTCGTATGAGACTTTGCAGAATGCCTCAAGCCCCTAACCCCCTAAAGGGGGCGTTTGGTGTTTGTTTGGAGGTGTGTCAAAAGTCCGACCTGCTGGGTTGCTATCGGCATTCGGGACACGGCCAAGAGTACCAGAGTACACTCCCGTCGCCCTCAGCCCCAATCATAGCAATCCCTTGCATTTCAATCTAATCTTTATACACACCTCCGAGGCTGTGTCCAGTGTTTTGCTCCACAAAACACTTTTGACACACCCTCTTAGGGGGCTTACACGTACACGGCCAAGCCCGAATGCCGATAGGAACGCAGCAGATGGGGTGCTATGCAAAAGTCTCAGAAAAAGGGTGCGCCGAGACTTTCGGCACACCCTTTTTGGGAATTTGTTATGTGGGGCTGAATTACATCATACCGCCCATGCCACCTGCCATAGCCGCAGGGTCAACTGCGGGGGTCTTCTCCGGGAGGTCGGTGATGACCACTTCGGTGGTGAGGAACATACCGGCGATGGAAGCGGCGTTTTCAAGAGCCACACGCGCCACCTTGGTCGGGTCGATGACACCCGCGGAGATGAGGTTCTCGAACTTATCCAGACGGGCGTTGTAGCCGAAGTCGCCCTCACCTTCGCGCACTTTCTGTACCACGACAGCGCCTTCCTTGCCGGCGTTAGCAACGATCTGGCGAAGCGGTTCTTCGATCGCGCGGTGGATGATCTCGATACCGGTCTGCTCATCGGGGGTCTCGCCCTTCAGGTCGTCAAGCACGTGACTTGCGCGGATGTAAGCTACACCGCCGCCGGGCACGGTACCTTCTTCGATGGCTGCACGGGTAGCGGAGAGGGCGTCTTCCACACGGTCTTTCTTTTCTTTCATTTCCACTTCGGAAGCGGCGCCTACGTAGAGGACAGCCACACCGCCCGCGAGTTTGGCGAGGCGTTCCTGGAGCTTTTCGCGGTCGTAGTCACTGGAGGTGGCTTCGATCTGAGCCTTGATGGTCGCTACGCGCGCCTTGATGTCTTCGGGCGAGCCGGCACCATTCACGATCGTGGTGTGGTCCTTGTCGATGGTGACTTTTTCGGCCGTACCGAGCATATCCATGGTAGCGTTGGAGAGCTGGAGACCGGTCTCTTCGCTGATGACGGTACCGCCCGTGAGGATGGCGATGTCTTCGAGCATTGCTTTGCGGCGGTCGCCGAAGCCGGGAGCCTTCACGGCAGCGATCTTGAGGGAACCGCGGAGACGGTTCACGACGAGGGTGGCGAGGGCTTCGCTCTCTACGTCTTCTGCGATGAGGAGGAGCGGACGACCGGTCTTGATGACTTCTTCGAGGATAGAGAGGATGTCTTTGAGGGCAGAGATCTTTTTGTCAAAGATAAGGATGTAGGGGTTTTCGAACTCTACCGTCATCTTTTCGGTATTGGTGACAAAATAGGGCGAAACATAGCCCTTGTCAAACTGCATACCCTCTACGATATCGACCGTGGTCTCTGTGCTCTTGGCTTCTTCGACCGTGATGACGCCTTCTTTCTTCACCTTACCCATGGCTTCGGCGATGAGCTTACCGATCTCTTCGTCACCATTGGCAGAGATCTTGGCCACGTGCTCAATCTTGGCGAGGTCGTCGCCCACTTCCACGCTCTGCTTCTTGAGGTCTGCCACGATGGCGGCTACGGCCTTGTCGATGCCGCGCTTCAAGTCCATGGGGCTTGCGCCTGCAGTGACGTTTTTGAGTCCCACGCCGATGATGCTCTGAGCGAGCACGGTAGCCGTCGTGGTACCGTCGCCCGCGTCGTCATTGGTCTTGGAAGCGACTTCGCGGACGAGCTGAGCGCCCATATTTTCAAACGGGTCTTCGAGCTCTATTTCCTTAGCGACCGAGACGCCGTCCTTCGTGATGTGGGGGGCACCGAACTTTTTGTCCAAAATAACATTGCGGCCTTTGGGACCGAGGGTTGCCTTGACGGCATTAGCAAGCTGATCCACGCCGTTCTTGAGGAGGGCGCGTGCTTCGGTATCGAATTTAATCTGTTTTGCCATGATATGATGTATCTATATATGTGTCTAAGTATGAGTGGAATGTCTCCTTAACCGATGACCGCAAAGACGTCGCTCTGCTTCATAATGAGGTACTTTTCGCCATCGAGTTGGATCTCGGTGCCGGCATACTTGCCATAGAGGACGCGGTCACCGGCTTTGAGGACCATTTCTTCGTCCTTGGTGCCGTGTCCCACGGCGATCACTTCGCCCTGGAGGGGTTTTTCCTTGGCGGTATCGGGGATGATGATGCCGGAAGCGGTCTTTTGTTCGGCCTCAGCGGGGCGAACGAGTACGCGGTCAGAAAGAGGTTTGATGTTCATAACTATTCGAGTGAATGTTTTATGTATATGTTGTATTGAATGTTTATTGCCATCTCGGTGTCGGGTTCTGCACCCGCCCCGGGTTCACCAATAGGAGATGAAAATTCCGTGCCAAACTCCCTTTCTGTCAAAAATAAGTACCCGGATTTCTTACCAAGCAGACGGAAAGCCCCCAGGACTCTGTCAGACGAGGCTGTCACGTCCAAAAGACAAGACAAATCGCGCCAAGAGACGGGGTAAAGCGTATCCGGTGGCGGAGCAAACCTTGGCACAACGGAGGGGTAAATCTCGCACGTACCGAGACGATCCTCTCGACCTATACCCCTTTTCCATCCCATACAGACCGAGCCGACCGCCCCGGCCGTACCAAGACCTTCCTCCACCCCTCCCTTAAAAAGAAAAAAGCAAGGACTTCGGCATTAAGCCGAAATCCTTGCTAAAGTAATACGTGCTTGGGAGATGCTTCTATGTGCCTATACTTGCCTCTTCATCCGCCAAGCCATAGGGTTAAAACTGATAAGTCACGCTGGCATTAAACGTCAAGCCTGATCCGTAGTAAACGCCGTAATTATCTTTCGTGGAGATATAGCGAGTATTAAGCAGGTTATAAACGTTAGCGCGGAAAAGCAGAGCCTGACGACCGGAGAACGGCAGGCGGTACTGCGCGCCCATATCCACGAGACCGTAGTTATTGAGTTTGTCGGATTGATACTTCTCGCCATTTACGGACGCTTTTGCCACATCAGTGATATTTACAATGCCGTAGAGGTTGAAGTACTGATTGTAGTCGGCATAAATCTTGAAGCCGCCATACTTATACTCCGTACCGAGACCCAAGGTTGCCTGAGGAGCGCCACCGATCTTGGTTCCAGAGAGGGTTACATCTATTTTATCAACTACCGTATTCCCTTGCTGTTCGTCGATGATGTCCACCGGAGTCGTTCCTGAGTAGCGCCAATCTCCGTAAGTGCCATAGCCACGGAACATCCAGTTGTCGGTTGGCTGTGATTTCACTTCCAATTCCACGCCCTTATGTACCTGCGTCACATCATAGAGTCGGAAACCTGCACTCTGTAGGAGCTGTTTGGTATTCGGAGTGGTATAATCTCTTGCACCAAAGCTTACGAACCTATTTGCCCAAGAGGTGTAGTAGGCATTCAAGTTGATCGTCGTGTAGCCGGGAAGCTTGACAGAGTAACCGGCTTCTACACCAAAAATCTTTTCGTTCTCAACAGCCTGTTTGCGGGGTTCCATAGTCCCATACTCGAACATACTGTCGAGGAATGGCTGACGGGAGTAGTAGCCTGCGTTAAGGAAGAGTTTATGGTTATAGTCCGTTCCGAGGTTTACCGAGCCGCCACCTTTGATATTGAAGCCAATACGGTTGTACACGCCCGACTTTTCGCCCGCCGTCTTGAAGTCGTCCGACTTTTGGTAAGTCTGATTGGATACAGCACCTTGTAGAAAGGTCGTAAAGCGATTATTGTGGTACTCTGCCTGACCAAAGACGCCTTGGTAATTGATCCACTCACCGTTGTTGTACGCCACTGCAGTATTCTTATCCGCGTAGTTGAAAAGGGCACTCCACGGATCAGCTTTGTAGGTCTGAGTAACAAGGAATTTACCATCACTATCAAGCATCCCTTTGTATCTATCCTTGGTGGCATCATCCCATCCTTTCAGACCAAGAAGGTCAACTATTTGGCGGAAGTGATCCCCGCGATAGAAACGGAAATCGGCACCGGCATTTAGAGACCAATTCTTCTGATCGTTGTAAGAATAGTTCGTCACAAGACCATACCACTGGTGGTTATTCACAGAAGAGCGAATGGCTGTGCCATTATAACCTTTACCATACCCACCGGAGATACCCTTATTGTAAGTCCCTGAAATCCAGTCCCAAGCAATCTGACCATTTTCGTCACGACCCATAGGTTTGCCGTCGACTTTAATGTAATCCGGGGCCATACCATAGCTTCCCGTACCGCCACCACGACCAAAGGAAGCATATAGGACGGTAGAGAGGGAGTTTTTGTCATTGATGTCCCAGTCCCAGTTGAAGTTCATCACCGGCTTATGGTAGTAGTTCTTTCTTTCGTTAAGAACATTACCGTCATACCAGCCCCAGTTCTTATTATACTTGTAGCCGTATTTGTCATAGTCTTCCTGAGGCATTGAATAGTGCTGGTTATGCCATTGAGGAGCGCCAAAGACGAGGAAGTTGAAGAGGTGGTTGCCTGCTTTCTTCCCAATAGAAAGGAAGTAGTTCTGACCGGCTCCCTGAGTGCCGTCGTTCCATTTTCTCTGACCATACCATGCGTCAAGCAGCACGGAGACGCCCCAGCCGTTGGACATCAGACCGGTGTTATAGGCAAAAGTACCTTTGTAGAAGTTGCCATAACCGCCCAAGAAACGAACGAACCCGCCACGGTTGAGGTCCGTGGCTTTCGTAACGATATTCACGGTACCACCCACAGAGGAGATAGCGAGCTTGGAAGAACCGAGACCACGCTGTACGTCAATGGCATTGGCGATATCAGCGATACCCGCCCAGTTGGACCAATACATATTGCCGTCTTCCATACCGTTGATGGGCTGCCCGTTAAGGAGGTACGCGGTATTTGATTGGTCAAAACCGCGGAGGAACATCTTGCTGTCCCCAAAACCACCGGTCTGATTGGATACGTAGACGTTAGGGGTGTTTTTCATCACCTCCGGGAACTCAACGTTGCCGATCCCCTTCGTCTGAATCTCGAGGGAGTTAACGACCGTGGAGGCGATGGGAGTAAATCGATTGGCAGCAATGTCGATGACACCTTTACCCACTACGATAAGCTCATCGAGTTTCTGTGCGTCTGCTGTGAGGTAGATATTTCCCAGTACGGAGGAACCGGACTGAGAGAAAGGGACTTCCAATTCAGCATATCCAAGAAAGTTAAAGACAAGTATACCCTCTCCGGATAGCTTTATCGAGAACTTACCGTTCAGATCGGTTAACGTGCCAACTGAAGGCTGACCGGCAACGGAGACTCTTACCCCGGGGATCGTCTCACGGGAATCACTATCGTAGACAGTCCCCGTAAACGTCTTTTGAGCTAAAACCGCACCTGCACAGCACAAAAATGCGGCAAGGATCAAAGCGACTTTTCTGTTCATACTACAGCTTGTTTGTTTTATGTAAGATGTGTGAATGTTGAGCTATTTTATGTCAGTGCAAAGGTATCATATTTTTGTTACATTCCTGTTACCAGGCGGACGAATAGAGACGCACCAAATCCTTTGAACATTAGCGCTCCATCATAGGTTATACCAACGAAGCGCAAAGCTTCCGCATTTATACAAGACACTATTTTCACATAGAAATACAGACACTTATGAAACTGAGCAAGAAACTGGTCGATAAGATCAATGAGCAACTGAACTACGAACAGGAATCCGCCTTCATCTACCTCTCGATGATGTACGAGTTCCAAAGCCGCAGCCTTGAAGGCTTCGCAGGCTGGATGAAGGCGCAGCACAACGAGGAAATCGCCCACGCCGCTGAGATGGCAGGCTTCCTCCTCGAACGCGGCGCGCGTCCCCTCCAGCAGACCATCGCCGAAGTACCCAATCAATTCGGCTCCGTACTCGAGATCTTCGAAGCAGCCCTCAAGCACGAAGAAGAGGTCACCAAGCGCATCCGTGCCATCGTGGACCTTGCCATCGAAGAGAAGGACTACAATGCCGAAAACTTCTTCCGCAAATACATCGACGAACAGGCAGAAGAAGAAGCCACTTTCGCAAACATCATCGACAAGCTCAAACTTTCCGGTGACGCCGGAATCCTCTTTATGGATCACGGAATGGGCAAACGCCAATAATACAAGCATTATGAAAGTATCCTACAAACACGAGAAAAACTTCGTCGGCAGACTAAGTAACAATAGAGGACACGAAAGTTCTCTGCGACAGAGCAAAAGAAGACGGGGGTAGCGACGAAGGTCCCAAGCCGTTTGAATTGCTCGCAATGGCACTGGCCGGATGTGTCTCTACCACGTTCCTTTTCGTCGCAGGAAAAATGCGATTGAATATTGAGGAC
>JASBZK010000061.1 GCA_029983505.1 Porphyromonas sp. | reverse complement strand
GATGAGCCGGTCGGTAAAAACGTAGTTTTTTACCTTCCACTTGGGAGCCAGGAGCAGGTTTTCGGGAGATTGGGACGTAAAGCGATCCACGTACACATCCGGTCTCAAATGGCGCAGAAGGAGGGCGGAAGTCCGGATGTATTCTTCCATCGAGAAGAGGCGAAACGCCTCCGGACTATCGAGGTAGTCCCGTCCCATAGCGGTACCTCTGAGGATTTGGAGCTGGTGCAGTTTGAGGGCGGTGACGGGTAGCGCGTTCAAGCGCCGGATGTGCCCGAGGAAATCCTCTTCCGTCTCTCCCGGAAGACCGATGATCAGATGGGCTCCACATGGGATGCCGTACGCGTGCGTGGCCTTGATAGCGTCTACTGATGCCCGGAAGTCATGCCCCCTTCTGACCCGTCTCAGAGTGTCGTCATTTGTACTCTCTACCCCGTACTCGATAAAAACCGATGTACGGCGCGAAAGCGCCTCGAAGTAGGACAGAAGTTCTTCCGAGACGCAGTCCGGGCGCGTCCCCACGAAAAGCCCTACGACATCGGGATGGCTCAGCGCTTCTTCGTACAAGTCGATGAGGTGGGAGACTTCGCCATAGGTATTGGTATAACTCTGGAAGTAGGCGATGTATTTCATCGTCGGATATTTTCGGGAGAAAAAGGCAATGCCTTCCTTCACCTGCCCTGAGATGTCCAACTCCTGCTGCGTGTATCCGGGAGAAAAGGAGCGGTTATTGCAGTAGGTGCAACCGCCTTTGAGCCCGCCTTCGCCATCCCTATTGGGGCAGGAAAGGTAGGCATTGATGGAGATTTTTTGAACCTTGCAGGGGAAAGTTTTCCTAAGATACTCAGAGAAATCGAGGTAGGGTTTCATGGAAGAAAGGGATCGGACAAATGAGGGAAAAAAGAAAAAGGCTGTCTCACGACAACCTTTGCTCTCAATATTAACCTAAAATCTAATACTATGAAAAACACGGTACAAATGTACTATGTTTCCGCATAACTTGCAACATTTTTGTTGCGCTAAAAGGATTTCTTCCCGAAAGTCGGCACGACTCAGCCCGAGGAACGGGGATCTATTTTAGCAAAGAGCAAAGTACAAAGAAGAGATGCGTCCGCTAAGAGGAGAGCGTGTACACCAAAGCCGCACCCGACGGCAGGACAAGGCGTCCGAGCTGCACCGCCCCAAATCCCGACACTTCGGCATCCAGAGTGTCCCCACCTGCCCAACCCGTCACCCAAACCGTCGTCCACGGAGTCACAAGGATATCGGAGTGGGCTTTGAAGCACGCCTCTTTCGCACACCAAAACCAGATCGGTTCGAGACCTGTCTCTCGGCTCAGTCTAAGCTCCATTGGCGTGCAGAAGCGTTCTTTCAGGCGCTCTGCCTGAGCCCATTTGCCCTCCACATCCACTCCGAGCTTCTCCTGCCGTCCTACCAGAACGGCGACATCGGTCAGACAGTGGGAGATGCTTATATCGAGATCGGGGTAATCCCTAAGCCGTGGCTTACCGTCCTCTTGGTGAACCAAAACGGGACTAACCTCCCGAAGCTGCCACGCGAGTAGATCAAGCACCGCCGCCCTCTGCGCTTGCCCCCCGGCGACGGCTTTAGTGAGTAGTCTCATCCTCTTTTGCCTCGTCCGAAGAAGTGTCGCGGTAGGCGTTGGGGGTGAAAAGAATCTTCGAGATACGCCTGCGCCCCATCTCCACCACCTTGAAGCTGTGTCCCTCAAGGACGATCTCTTCGCCCACTTGGGGAAAGTCCTGCTTCACTTCGAGCAGGAGACCTCCGAGCGTCTCGGCTTCGTCGGTCTCTTTGATGATGTCTTCGTAGTTGTCCACCTTGACCAAGCGCAAGAAGTCGAGTATGGAGATCTTGCCGTCCAGGAGGCAGGTGCCGTCGGGATTGACGGTGTAGAGCTTCTCCTCCTCATCGTACTCGTCACTGATGTCGCCCACTATCTCCTCGATGAGGTCTTCCATCGTGACGATGCCGCTTGTCCCGCCGTACTCATCGACGACAACGGCCATATGGATGTGCGCTCTCCGAAAGTCCTCCAAAAGGTGGCTGACCATCATCGACTCGGGGACAAACATCACATCCCTCATCAGATCCTGCCACTTGAAGTCGTCAGGCTCGGAGAGGAAAGGAAGGAGGTCTTTGGCATAGAGGACGCCTTTGATGTCGTCGATCCTGTCGTCGTATACAGGCATACGGGAGTAGCCGTTCTCGATGATGAACGCCTTGACCCGTCCGAAGTCTTCTTTTATCTCGAGCGCTGCGACTTCCATCCTCGGCTGCATCACTTCGGAGACATTCTTCTTATGGAAGAGGATGATTTCGTTGAGCACCCCTTTCTCTTCGTCACTGTCGGTGGTGAGCTCGATGGCGCGGCTGAGTTCGTCGTGATCTATCTCCGCCTTATTGGTACTGAGTGGACCGGAGATTTTGTGTCCCATAGCCACCAAGCCTTTGACGATGGGCTTGACGAGAGACTGCGTTTTCGTGATGCCGCCCACGTTGCGGCGCGCCATGGAGAGGGGGTCTTTTTGGGAAACCACCTTGGGGATGATCTCGCCGACAAGCAGGATGACAAAAGTGGTACCGATGACCTGCACGGCGAAACCGGCAGCCGGTGCATCCGTAAAATCGAACACCCGGGTCACAAGGTAATTGGTCAGCGTGATGATGGCGATATTGACGAAGTTATTGGCCACCAGAAGTGTGCCGAGGAGCATCTCGGAGTTATTCAGCAGATCCAAAATTTTGCTGTCCTTGCGCTCGTTCGAAGTCCTAAGCTCCTCTATGTGAGACGGCAACAACGAGAAAAAAGAGACCTCCGATCCCGAGAAAAAACCGCTGAGATAGAGACAGACCGCTATCACGAGAAGCGTGATTATGTCCAAAAAGGCAAGGGGATGCACCAATACCTCCCCGAATGTCGTGTAAAATATGAATGGGTCTTCCAAATTTTTCCTGCTGCTAAATAACTCGATCAGAAAGGCATATCCTCATCCGATCCTTTGTCCAAGAAGTCCAGGTAAGCGCCATAGGGATTATTCGGATGTTCCTCCTCAGGCGCCGTCTCCTCTTGCTCTTTGCGTTCGATCACGGAGACACTGCCGGCCACGATGTAAGCCACTTTGCGCGGCAAGCCCTCTCCCCTATGTATCGTCGTATAACCGAGACGCCCCTCCACTTCCACTTCCATCCCCTTGAAAACGGAGGCATCCACGACCTCCGCCAGACGGTAGTAACAGTAGACGGTGTGCCACTCCGTGATGGGTTTGAGGGCAAAATGACCATCCGGAGAGACATACCCCTCCGCTTCCGTGGCAACGGAGAAACGTGCCACAGGCGTCACAGGGTCGACGTATTTGACCTCGGGATCTGCACCCACGCGGCCTCTGATGGTAATCCTATTGTAGGTCATCTTCCTCAATATTTCGGGTAAAGCGCTACGCTCGCCAATGTACCCCCAAAGTTAGCCATTTTCCCATAAAGGTCGGGCATAGCCGGGGAGAAAAAACCACCACCCTACCCCACCTTCATACGCCAAAAGGGAGCAAGACCTCTCGGGAAATCCCGGGAGGGAGATACGGGCCGAAAAACTTTTTTCGGCCGTACCGGGGAGACGACGACCTACGGGCCAAAAATTTGCGCTTGGTACGTGCAAAATCGGGAGGGCTGTCCGAGGGAAGGTCAGATGACGACCGCGGTACCGCTCACCGCGACCATCAGGAGGGCAGACTCTCCGCCGATGGACTCGTAATCGATGTCCACCCCCACGACGGCATTAGCCCCCATGGCACGTGCGCGGTCTGCCATCTCGCGGATAGCGGTTTCTTTCCCCTTGACGAGTACCTCTTCGTAGCTCGAACTGCGTCCGCCGACGATGTCCCTGATGCCCGCGAAGAAGTCACGGAAGATATTGGTTCCCAAAATCGTCTCTCCCGTCACAAGCCCTTTGTACTCGCGGATGGGATGTCCTTCGACTGTCGGTGTGGTGGTGATAACCATAGTCCTCTTTTTTTATATAGTTAACGATCAACTCTGTTCTGATTCAAATTTACCTCTTATACGCTTCATTAGCAAGAGCGCTCTCTGAGCTCCGTTCAAGTCACTCCCAATTACTTAATGCGCCCGATCGCAGAGTCTGCCGAGCCGCCGCCACGGTATTCTTTGCTCTTATTGAACCGGTACGTCACTTTAAGGCTCACCGTGCGGACATCCTGGTAGTTGCTGGCCTTCATCTGCAGATCCTTCAGTGCGGTGGACGACGTGGTGACCGACGTCCTAAAGATATCCCGCCCGTCCAGACCGATGGAGAGACGACCGTCCAAAAGGGTTTTATTGAGGTTCACGTCCACCTGGTGCTGTGGCCCGTTCATAAAAATGCCCCACATCCCGGGACTGACGTAGGTATAGTCCACGGACAGCGTCCACTTGCGGGGAAGGTTTGCGGTTTGGGTCAGGTAAAAATTCAGATTGGGACGACGCTTGATGTCGAGGCCGAACTTACTGCCGTCGATCAGGTCGTACATCAAGGCGCCGGTGGCGTTCAGAGTGTACCAGTCCCAAGTCTTTCGGACATTCAAGACCGCCTGTACCTTCCGGGAATTGTCGTAATTGTCATTGGACAGGATGTAGCCGTCGGGGAAGTCGGGGTTTACCTTGAAGCTCATGTGTATCCGGTCTTGGATATAGGTATAGCTCAGATTGAAGTACAGGATTTTCCACAGGAACGTATAACCTAAATTGTAGTCCTTCTCCGGAACTAAACGGGGATTGGACTCCTGTATCAGGTAGCGACTGGAGAAGTAGGAGAAATTGCTGAGCTGGCTCATAGACGGGCGCTCGATGTAGGAGTCAAAAGAGAGCGTGTGAGCCGTCTCGCCGAGCTTACCCGAGACCTTGCCGGAGAAGAAGAGGTTGGAGTACCTGCGGTCAATGTCCCCCTGCCCGCCGGCTGTGTTGTAGAGCCCGCTGTGGGCGTACTCGTACCTCACGCCCGCACTGCCCGTCCATTTATCGCCGATCGGGAAAGCGAGGCTTGCGAAACCGGCATACAGTGCTTCGTCATTGAGGTAATCCGTGACCGTCGCCCCGTCCCGCTCTTGCACGCCGTGCCCACGGATGTCCCCGGCTTCACCGCCCACTTCGAGCCTGAAGCCTTGGGCAAAACCCCAGCTGAGTACCGGCTTTATTTGCCACAGAGTATACCTATTGTCGGACTTGAGGTCTACTGAAGAGAGGGCGCCGTCCTCGGTCACGTCGGAGATCTGTCTCCGAGAGGTGTTGTCCAAAAAGAGGTCTCCGTTGACCGTCAGAGACAGAGCGTCCGAGAAGTCATAGCCCGAGTATATATTCAGGTGATGATAGTCCCCGGGCTGGGTCATTCGCGAGTCGGTGTGAAGTACGCCCACGGGCTTACCTGCCTCGGAGCGACGGGTATCGTCATTGATATAGTCCGAAAGGGAACTCGTGCCTCCCAGGTACTTTAAGCCGATTCGGAACCGCTCTGAGGGGGTAAAGTCGGCACTTGCCTGCCAGTTGAGCCTCCTCATAGCAAACTCCTCCGTCATCACGGTCGCCAATTCCGAGCTCCTCGGAGGTTCCCCGGGGCGTAGCGTGGTGGTGATGCTCTGGTCTTTGAGGTACCGGTAATCGCTGTAGCCGAAGGAGCCGAAGTAGCTTGCCCGATTGGTGGAGTAGCCGCCCTGCAAGAGCTCGTCTGTGTAAAACCTGTGATTCTGACTCAGCTTACTGCTTGCGAGGAAAGAGGTGCGCTTCTTCCACCGCGCCGTCTTGATACGAAGCACCCCGCGGACACTACTGCGGTAACGGCTTCCCGGGGTACGGTCCAAGCTGACGCTTTGGATATCTTTGACGTCTATCCCTGCAATCTCCCGGGAGCTCTGCACCTCCCTGCCGTCCACCTCGATAAGCAGTGTACCGCCTCCGAAAAGTGACGGGGTGCCTTCGCTCGAAACCGTAAGACCGGGGATCTGCTTCAAGACATCAGAAATATCCGTGCGGTTACTGAGCGTGGTGCCTTCCACCGACAGCTCGATGGCAGAACCCTTGAGCGCCAAAGTCGGACGCGCGGCCTCGACGCTCACACCTTCGAGCTCCGTACCGGCATTTTTGAGCACGACCTTCCGGGGAACGGCCTCCACCGGGTAAATGGCGGTCTCGAGACCCACGTAGCTGATCCGCACAAATGCGGCTCGGGCACCGGTCTCCAGAGAATACTTACCCGTGTCGCCGGTCGTAGTACCTGCCAAAAACGTACTGTCGCCTGCCAGTGCCACGACGTTGGCAAACGCGACCGGTGACCCGTCTTCGTCTTCGACAGTGCCGGTCAAAAGGGCATTTTGAGCAAAAACGGACTGACACAGCAGCCCAAAGAAAATCAGGCAAAACACGCGGTAGACTCTGTGATTCATAATGCTATCGGGTTACAGAAGTTTGATGATTTGTTTGTTGTCTTTGCAAGGTACTAAATTATAAAGTGGTGAAAAAAATCACTTTTTCACGCACGCCCACGAGCATCCACACCCTGCAGGCGACTATTTTTAGTACGTACC
>JASBZK010000060.1 GCA_029983505.1 Porphyromonas sp. | reverse complement strand
AGACACAGCACAGGACACGCCCGGCACAGAAGTCGGAGAATAAAGACATCACTATAACTACTGATTGTTCACTATCCTTTGCCACGTAAGAGCGTGGTGACACAGCGTGCCACAATCTTGGTAGCACACGGCAAAGAGACCTATTATAGTCGTCTCTTTGCCGTGTGGGAAAAGGGGCATTAAACAAACATCACGGCGCCCGTAGGTACCGAATATATTGTGGTGGAATATATTCAAGTCCCTAAGCGGGGCTGTGGTGATTTTATTCGGCACCTCATCGCCCCACACGACGATGCCTATACGGTGTTCTTCGTGTGGGTCTACCAAGATTCGGCTCCGTTTGGAACCACCCGTCCCTAACGGGACTCTCCCTTCTTTCGCGTCACCCGTGCAAGACACGCCCTGTGCGACCTACTGTTTTTGTACACCCTAAATGTCCAGTCAGCAGAGTATCGTCCAATCAAGTCCGACTTCCCCTACCCGTTCCGTTCTATCGGTTTGGAACGTGCCCGGCAAAAAATACGAAAGCTCCGAACCTACTACGCCGCCCGAAATCGTTTTGGCGCGATAGGTTCGGAGCTACTTCTACTTTACTTCAGATTCTGAGATTACCCTTTAATGTCAGCGGGTTCAGTGATGTCAACGGTTTCAGTGGTTACAGTACCGTCTCGAGACGTAAATTCTAAAGTGAGGGTTTGAGGCTTCTTCATATTGGCGTTCACCGAATGCAAAAAGCCCCAAGTAGCAATAGAATTACTATTTTCACGCCCATCAATTCCCACAAACGTCATCTCTTCAAAGCGGACTTTATCGAGATAGTCCAGAACAATCTGGCACCGTCCCGTATCTTTCGCCTCATTGTATGCGATGTCCGCTTTTGATTTTATGTAACCACTGAGCGTGATTCCGTTTCTATAGGGATCCTTCGGCTCCGAAGTGCTGCAGGTTCGTACAAATTTGTCGTAGTTAGCGGATAAGAACAGGAATTGGGCACTCAGATCGCTACCTGCCGGCAAATCGCTACCCCAGTCGATGGAGCTTTTCACCGTCAGTTTGTTAACCGGATGATATCTAAATGTTCGTATTTCATCTCCAAGTCCCCACCCTGCGTAACGATATAAGGTAATGGTTTCGGAGTGGCAAGTATCCCCCATCTCATTAGCCAATCTCTCGAACTCTTTCTTGTCCTCATCCAACGCGGTATAAAACTTTGCTTCAGTTGTGTTCTCTCTCGGATAAATGGCAATGATTCCCTCATAGCCATAATACATCATATGAAAGCCCTTACTGACAACTATTTCGGTTGCAAAGTGATTAACCTGCACTTTCTCTGTGAGCCTGCACCCTGAAATCGCAAAAAGCATAAGGACGCAAACCGCCCTAAAAAAGAATTGAAAGTTTCGCATAACTAAATAGCTCTTTTCTTGAATCGTTCGTTATTTGATCTTACCCATTGTGATTACACTGATGTACCACGTGTAATTGTATTTTCCCTTTATATCTCCACGCGTATCGAACGAAGAGAGTTCCTCAGGACCTCTTTTTGTATTGAATATCCCGAACGTGTAGAATCCATTGGCGGCTCCATCCCATCCAAAATTGCAGTGAACAAATGTCCTTTCGGAGGTTACTTCGGAGATTGTATCGCCGGTACTCAGATTGATGGTTTTGTCTGTCTTTTTCTGCTTTCTGTAGCCATCTATCACCCATGCATGTCCTCCGAATATCCCGGAGATGGCAGAGATGAAAACCGGGCAATCTCTATCAAGAGACTTTATGGTCTCGCTTTCTTTTGCACTGAGGAAATAACGCTCAACGTTTTGAAATCCAAGCTCTCTAAAATACCTTTGTGCAGCACTCGGAAATGCGAAAGTTGCGTCTCTCCAGTAGATTGCGTCAACTTTTCTGCCCGATTCTCTCAGCAAACGGGCAACCATTGCTCCTCCTTTGTCATCATAGTAGCCTGAATTAATGACTTTTTGTTCCACAAAACTAAGGTCTACCGGACCGTATTTGGTGGTGTAATTACTCGGCTTTTGGTAAGTGAGTATCTCGGATACAGCAAGTGGCACACATCCAGCAGGAGCTTTTTTCTTCGGACCAAGCCAAAGGAAAACTGCTCTATCCGGAGCAAGGTCATTAAACGGGGTACCCTGTCCCCATTGCGTCTTTATCATAACAGGGACTTCTTTATAAGTCTCCCACTCTCCTGATACATATTTTATTTGAGGAGTAGACGGATCCTCCGGTCCATCCGGCTCTCTCGGGAACCTGCCATCATCACATTGGTACCCCGGACGGTCATAGTACCCGATATCGTTTGGATCCCGTCGGTGGCTACCATCATCTACTTCAAAACTACATGCCCTTTTGACATAAGCAAGTGCATAATCATACATCAGTCCGGCGCTTACTTTATCTGCCGGTAATCCTGAGTAACAGTCGGTAATGGTGTCGTTGAAAAAACGAAAACTCGGGATGTCTTGTCTTACCATCTTTTCGGTAATTAGCGAATCAAGTGGCTTAAAGTCCATCGGGTCAATTTGTCCTTCATCGACAACTGCTAAGATAGATGAAGGAATCCTTCTGTCAGCGGATGCTACAGCATAACCACCATCATCAAAATTGATAAGGTGAACGAGTTCCTCCCTTGTTTCAGATGTCGGGGAGCTGCTATTTGAGGATTGTGATCTAAGTGTCGGACAAGTCGTAACGGTGTAGACTGAATTTAGATCGATGGATTTAAGATCTCGGATGAAAGAGCTGTATTTTGAAGATCCGGAGGCTCTAAGATCGGCTGTTTCCCAAGACTTCAGCGTGGAAATCAGTTGGTCTACCGCTTCTTCTTTTGAGATCGTGTACGGGTACTCCACGATGCCCTCTTGTTTGACTTCTTCAGGGTCTTGTGGCAAGGGCGTGGTGAAGAAGCAGGATGATAACAGGAACGGGAGAAGAGAGCCGGCAAAAGTCGCCACTAATCTTCGGTGTTTGGTTGTTGTCATACGTTTTCTTGGCTGGTTTAAAGGGTTAGAAAATGATGTAATGAACGATTGGTTTTGTCAAAATACCCCGAGAGGTACAGGGCAAAATTAGTAATAATCCTAATTCCGTGCTTCACCCGTTTGGGTGAATTTTATGGTAACGTGTGGGTTATAACACCTTTTCCCTTCAATGCTTATCTTAGTTCAGACTTATTTGCTCCCTAATCAGCGCCTTCGGTTCTTTTTTGTAACTTTATTAGGTGTTTTCTTCCAATTAATTTAACTGCAATACCAGTCACAACAATGAGTACCAAGGAAAATTTTAGAGAATTTGCGCCACCAATGGATATGCAGCCGAATCCGAGACCGTCTGATTATTTGTCGTTGCAGGCGAGTCTTGATACCATCGTCGCTGTAGCCAGACTCACTTACGAGTCCTTTTACATTGTCGATTATCACCGGATGAACTTTCTTTATGTTTCGGAAAATCCGTTTTTCCTATGTGCGCATAGCGTCGAGGAGGTAAAGCAGATGGGATTTGAGTTTTACTACCGGCATATTGCAGAGGAAGAGCTTCCAAATTTTATCCGGGTACATCAAGCTTGCTTTTCCTTTATCAGGGAAGTACAGATCCCGGATCGCTTGAACTACGTCTCTTCCATAAATTTACATTTACAGAGACCGGAATTTAAGAGCGAATTGCTCATCCATCTCCAAGAGACTCCTCTGGTGCTTTCCGAGAATGGGAATGTTTGGTTGACCCTGTGCCAGGTGTCACTGCCGGCATCCGGTAAGGATGACGAGATACGATTATTTTCATCCCGGGCAAATCGGTCGTGGCTCTTTAATAAGCCTGATGCAAGATTTTATGAAGACCATAGCAGGCTTATTCTCTCCGATATAGAGAGACAAATACTCTATTTTGCCTCAAGAGGATTGTCTTCAAAAGAAATCGGCGCCAAGCTCTATCGGTCTGCCGAGACTGTCAGAAGTCACAAAAAGGAGCTTTTTGAGAAGCTTCAGGTCTCGAATATCGCTGAAGCCGTAGGGGTTGCCATTAGTCGCAAACTTTTCTGACCTCTGGGCTTGCCCTAAGACGCTTCTCGGCTCGTGAGCTTCTCTGTAAGTCACGAAAAAGGGGTACCTTTGGAAATTGAAATGAGCATATTTTGCCGATAAGAAGAGACAACAGTAGGAAAGCGAATGGATAACAATAGGTCGGAAAGCCTTTTGCAAAACGATGCCGTGGTCACGTTCATTGTGGCCGCAACCCGGTATTGCGCACTCGTGGAGCCTCTTTCCACGCCGGAATGGACACAGGAAACGATGCGCGACTGCCGGGTCATCCTCGCTGATCTCTACTCGGCAGCTCTGCACCTGCCGGAGCTCCAGTCTTCTGTGAATTACACTTCTGGAGACCCGGAGCGCGTGGTTACGGAGGAGTCTTACGCGAGTGTTCGTCGCAGGCTGGAGCGTTTTTTCGGGATCGAGGATCGATTTCTCGATGCGCAACAGGAGAGTCAGAGATATTCCGACCTACCCGTGAGTGCCTCTGTCTCGGAGCTTATGGCCGACATTTACCAAGCCGTGGCTGACCGGATCTGGGACATTCGGCAAAATGGTGCCTCAACTCTCGTCGGGACATTGGCCTCCATCGAATACACATTCGAGTACGAGTGGGGCAAAAGTATACTCCTTGTCCTCAAACACCTCCACGACCTTGCCGTCAATCCCGGGTTTGAGCCGGCAACCGGACTATCCGCAGATGAGGACGAAGAGAAGCCTGAAGGATACTATTTATGAAAGAAAACCAACAAGCCACGCCGAGTGGCGGCGTGCTGACCATATCGACAGAAGACCTCAACAAACTCGAGAAAGAAATTCTCCCGATTGACCCATTCCTTTTTACCGAGAAGACCAAGAGTAAAGACATCGAGAGGCTCTGCAAGCAGCTTAGGAAAGACGGGGTCATCGGCTTTGACACCGAGACGAAACCGGCTTTTAGGAAAGGAATCCATTACCCGGTCGCCCTACTCCAGCTCTCCAACAGCACCACGGTGGTACTCGTGCGCCTCATCCGAATCAAAGACTTCGGAGCACCCAAGTGGGCTCCTCTCAGACGGCTCCTCGCTTCGTACAGGGTGCTCAAAGTGGGAGTCGGAATCAACGACGATGGTCTCGGTCTGGAAAAGGATTACGGTCTCGTGACCAATAACACGCTCGATCTCCGGGCTCTTGCCAAAGCCGACGGTATGGATGTCCTTTCGCTTACGAAAGTGTACTCTTTGTTATTCGGCAAAAGACTCTCCAAAGGGCAGCGACTGAGTGACTGGGAGAGACCGGAACTGACGCCTGCCCAAATGCAGTATGCAGGACTTGATGCCTATGCCGGCTATAAGATTTTTGAAAAACTGAAGCACCTCAAGACGGACGGTATGGTGACGAAGAAGCTCCGGAAGACCGAAAGCCGGAAGGCACGCCAAACACCCCGAGGGGAGACAAGAATATTCAAGAAGAATGTATAACAGACAAGTTCGGCTTAAAGGCGAGAGTCAAGACTTCAAAAGCATCGGCAGGAGGCACCCATGGTTCTTCAGCGGTGCTTTCTTTCCGTCAGACTTGAGGGCGCTCAGCGATGGAGAAGCGGTAGAGGTCGTGACGAAGTCCGGACTCCATATCGGCACCGGTTACTACGAGAGAGGTGGCAGCATCGCTGTGCGTATGCTCTCTTTCGGAGAGATCCAGAAGCCGATCGACGAGGGTTTCTTCAGAGACAAAATAAGCGCCGCGTACAAAATGCGGCAGATGCTCGGGCTGACGGGACGAGGCAAGGGGTACAGACTAATCTACGGCGAAGGAGACGGTTTACCGGGATTGGTGGCTGACGCATACTCCGGCATCGCGGTTATACAGGCTCACACCACCGGTATGGCACTCAGAAGAGAGCTGATTGCATCTGCACTGAAAGAGGTGATGGGGGATGAAATCACGGGCATATACTCGAAGAGCGAGGGAACCTTGCGCTTCCACGGAAGTGACGAGGAGCGTCTCTACCGCCGGGACACAGTCCTCTGGGGAGAGGTTAAAGAGCTTCCGTTTGTCGAAAACGGAGTCACCTTTAAGCCAGATATCATCAAGGGGCAAAAGACAGGCTTCTTTTTGGATCAGAGGGACAACCGGCTGTTGTTGCAGCGGTACTCTGAGGGCAAAAAGGTACTGAATATGTTTTGCTACACGGGGGGATTCTCGCTTTGTGCCTTGAGAGGAGGGGCATCTGAAGTGACCAGCGTAGACAGCTCGGATCAGGCGATATCGCTTTTGGAGCAAAACTTGGCCCTTAACCCCACCCTCACGGCTCCTCATCACCCGGTAGTGCAGGATGCTTTTAAGTATCTGGAGGGTATGGAGGAAAGTCACTTCGATATCGTGGTGCTTGATCCCCCGGCTTTTGCCAAGAATAGAAGCGCACTCAGTCATGCGCTTCAAGGATATAGGAGACTGAATACCCTTGCGCTCGAGAAGATGCCGAGGGGGAGTCTGCTTTTTACCTTCTCCTGTTCCCAGGTCGTGACGCCCGAACTCTTCAGAAACACGATCTTTACAGCTGCGCTGCAAGCCAAGCGCAATGTCCGCATTCTTCACCAACTCACACAGGCCGCCGACCACCCCGTGAGCGTATTTCACCCCGAAGGCGAGTATCTGAAAGGCTTAGTGCTGTACGTCGAATGAAAGTGTTCCGTATCCTGGCTTTTCTACTTTCCGGTTTGCTCTTTTTCTCTTGTC
>JASBZK010000059.1 GCA_029983505.1 Porphyromonas sp. | reverse complement strand
GAAACCAGCCCTTACTTTTCCCCTCTTTCCCACTTTTACCGGACAGCAATAATATGAAATAAAATGTATAGGCGCGAAACCATATCGCGCCACGTAAAGTCGCAATTAGATGTGCTGCGTAAAAATCTTGGAGAAGGCGAAGCGAACGGGTTCGCGAGATACGTACCGAGCGCATCGCCCGGGTCTGTACCGGAAGATCTCCCGGTACAGGCCGAAGAAAGTGCCTCGGTACGTACCATCTTCTGCAGTCCTACGCCACTCAGAATTCGAGAGGTCTTATACGTTTATTTTGCGAAGGGGAAAAATATTCCTGCGGGGTACTGGGTATAGTTATCATAGCGCCTAACGAGTTTCCCCTCAGCGCCGGTCATATCTATCTCATAGAAAGTATTGTAATCAAATTTACCCCAGCCGTATCCGACGAGCGTATTGAGGTAAACCAGTCCGGAAGACGGGCTGACGGTGGCCGTATTGTACGTGATGGTATGATCGGGGTTTATGGTATGCGCATCAAACATCTTCCGCGTG
Source organism: Porphyromonas sp. (assembly GCA_029983505.1). Taxonomy (GTDB): domain Bacteria; phylum Bacteroidota; class Bacteroidia; order Bacteroidales; family Porphyromonadaceae; genus Porphyromonas_A. The sequence goes on along the minus strand of JASBZK010000059.1, from coordinate 6,588 downwards.
TCTCCCGTGCTGAATATGTGACGGTAAATGATCGGAGCCGTGCCGGAGTAATAAATGCTGTCGCCTTTGGCTGAAATGTGAGAAGAAGCGGCAAACACAAAATTGAGTGCACCGGCGCTCTCATTTGACACTTCATTCGTTTTGGTCACGGTAAAATCCTTGGCATTGATTTTTGCAATAAAACCACTTTTCTTTTGGTAGTAAGAAACGTAAAACGCACCCGCTCCGGCAGGTGCAAGTCCCGAGATCGCCCCCGGCAAACTGATGGATTGGGAGAGCTTAGACATACCTTTCTCAACCACCAAGAGCTTTTTGCCCGTTGAGGAGATTACTTTCCCGTCAACGATAATCATCGTATTCTTGCGAGCGCTGTTTGTACCCTCAACGAAAGTGAGCGTTTTGGTATTGCGGTCAAAACGATAGATGCCCTTATTATCCCGAATAAAAATGTTCGCGTCATCAAGCACGGCGATATGTGTTGGCCAATCAAGCACAGAGAGTTCGTCGGCGTAATTGGCAATCTTCTTCAGCGTCTTACCCTCCATAACGGTAAGAATACCGTCAGTAGTCTTGTCTTGATTTTGGGAAATAACATAGAGATTTCCATTGTACTCGGCCATATCTTGGGAGATGTTCCCGAGATTGGTGCCATTGACCATATTATAGGCCCAGCTTACTACGTGGTGATCCGGCTGAATGTATATGATCGAGGAGGGCGTCCCATTGCCATTCCAATTTATCATACCTTCATTTAGCACGAAAATACCCCTCGGATCAGAGTAATCTATCTTTTGGAGCTCTTCGAGTGTCCGTGTTTTGCACTTGAGTATGGCCTTGTACACGAGCCCGTTTTTATCAATGCCGCTTACTGCTATGCGCGCAGACTCTCCTTTCGCTGCTGACGCAGTAACGGTAAGCGTGAGTTTTTCCTCGTCATATTTTACGCCCCACCCCTCCGGCAGTTTGCTGTCAAGGGTGACATCAGTAACGCCATCGGCCGAGATCGTCACCGACATTGTTTCCCGGGGGTTAAAAAGCAGAGAGGTTTCTCCTTCCGGAAGGGGGATCGAGATGGAGGCTTTTGACTGTTTGTTCAGCTCATTTACCTGCCTTTTGAGATTCATCACATCGTCCTCGAGCGAACAACTGAAGAGAGAGAAAGAGACTGCGACTCCGACAAGGAGTAGAGCAAGATTATTCTTTTGGTTCATAATGGTTTTTACCTTAATGTATGTGTCGTTTTATTTAATTCTGAGGAGCCGGTGCCGGTCTGAATTTTCCTCCGAGAGGATTACCGGTGAAAGAATCCATCCCTATCTGGAACGACCAGCCGTCCCAGGCTCCGTCTGCAAGATGCCGGATCTTGTAGACGATATTGGAGTACGTCCAAGAGTCAAGACGATTGTCTTTCGTATAGTACACCCAGTATCCGTTGGTATAGAATCCGGCACGGAATAAAGCCTTGGGATCCTTGAATATGTATCTGTCGAAATCTTTTGAAGTGGGAACCGTTGTCAGTCCTTTGCCGTCATTGGGAACCTCTTTCCCGTCAATTAGGAACGGAGGCTTCGGAACGGAAACGGTTTCGCCGGATTGGTAGGCGATACACCCCAAAACTTGATAGCCGCCCATACCACTTGGCGAATCCAACGCAGAGAGACGAGGATCGGCATGCACGATGTCGTTGAACATCTCGTACCCCGTCTTATCTCCATCGAAACGGTACCCCCAGACGTAAGCGTCTTCACCCTCTTTGAAGTGAAACTCAATCACAAGAGCAGCCCTCTTGGAGCCATTTCCGACCCAGAAATCGATGTCGTTCATCGTAAAAAACGGGTCACCACCCTCGCTGTCGTCAGCTGCCTCTGGCTTGGTGGGCTTGTTCGAGAGTGCAAGTTTTCCTTTATCTATGGAGAGCACAAGAGGTGTCTTGACATCCGTGAGGACCGGATACGCCGGCGCCTCAAGTGTGAGCTTCTCGTCGCCTTTCTTGAAGGTTATGCCTGCAGATACCTTTCCAAGGTCTACGTCTGTAGCTGGCATCCAAAGGAGATAGCTTGGCGAGAACTCCGGGGACAGAGACTCGTTCTCAGGGAATGCAACGCTCAGAGCGTCCGTCTTCTCAGATTTGAACTTCAGTAGAACCGGAGTGATCGTGGCATCCGTCTCTATCTGAAAGAGCACAACCCTGCCTTTTGCCTTTGCCCGGAAAGAAGGGGACTCGGATCCGCTCTTGTAATCGAAAGAGCCGCCCAAATCAAAGCTCTCCGGCACATAGCTCAGCAAGTCAAAGGGAAGTACCCTACCAATCTTATCGGAAGAGACAAGAGTGATCGGAGCCAATTCTTTTCCGGTGACAGCACTGATCGTCCCCTTCATCTCGAACTTCTCATCTTTTCGGAATCCTTTCTCTCCAAGGTCTGAGATTTGGAACTCTGCTGCGGTACCGTCAGACAGAACGAACTTGGGTTTGAGCTCGCCGGTGATGGTCGTACCACCTTGAGCAAGTTGATAACTGAGGACAAAATCTTTGTCCCAATAGTAAGCGAGAGATCCTCTTACCCCGTCCACTTGGATGGGGTCGGGCAGACGGACCGTAAAAGTGAGGTCGTCGGAGTCGGCGGGAGCCGGTTTATCGCTTTCGCAGCCTAAGAGGGCGAAGAGCGAAAACAGAACCGAGAAAAGCCCGGCAAGAGTAAGGGCTTGAGTTTGTTTCATGAGTGCATTAGCTTAAGAAGCTGCTTGGTTGGTAATTCAGTTAGAACTTGATGAGAAGCGAGCCGAGGAAGTTGCGTCTGGGCATCGGGTAGTACTGGGTCGACTCGTAGTAGGTATTGAAGAGGTTGTCTGCCCTCAGCTGAGGGGAGAGCGTGACGCGACCAAGGCGGAACGTATAGCCCGCTTGGGCATTGCAAACATTGTAGGGGTACGTAAAGTAGGACTGGTCTTGGGTGATAAAGCGCACGCCGACGTAGGTCGTCTGGAAGTTCAGGAAGGCACCGAGAAAGGAGAGATCCAGTCTGAAGCTCCACTTTTGCCTCGGGACATAAGGAATTTGCTTAAGGAGCGAACCGTCGTCCGCGGTCTGTTTGGTGCGCGTATGAGAGTCCGTGTAGGAGTAATTGAAAGTGAGACTGCCGCGGAAGTCCCGATCCTTGTACTCGAGCTTGGAAGTGAGCTCCGCGCCGGAGGAGAGTACGTCGCGCTTATTTTGCGGTCTCCAGAGCCACTGGTTGCCGGATCCGGCAGATCCGCCTCCGCCTCTCGCACTCTCATCCGTAGGTAGCCAAAGGATCCAATTGTCGATCAGCATGGCGTAGGCAGAGACTTCGCCCGAAAGGATCCATTTCTCCAAAAAGGGCAGAGAGCCCGAAAGGGTAGCGTCGAAAGAGCGCCCTTCTTCGGGCAGGACGTCGGGATTGCCTCCGGGTCTCCAGTACAATTCGTTGAGCGTAGGGAAGCGGAAGTTATAGGACGCCGAAGCCCGCAAGCTCAGTCTCTCGGGGATTATGGAAGAGACCAATCCGAGCGAATAGGTCGCTACCGGCTTCTTCCAGTCTACGGTCTCAAGCATTCCCCTGCCATCAAGTAGGAGCCAAGGCAGAGCCTGCCAGCGGATGGAGTTATGCCAAGAGAGGATGTCACGGTGACGGAGCAAGGGGGCCTCCACCTCCGGAGGGGTGAAGTCGATGTCGTCTATCTTCCAATTGTCGGGGTTCGTATCCCGATAGCTCTCTGCATTGGCAATGTCGTGGCGATAGGTAAGAGTGGTCCCCCAAAGGAGGTTCGGCAAAAGGCGGCGGGAGTAATCACCGGAGAGGTGGGCGGAGTGGGAACTATTGCGCGTCCCCGACGGGTCGAAGCCCGGGTTGTCGAACCACTTGCCGTACTTCATCGCATAGAAGATATAAGCTGCCTTAACCGAGACACGGGACTTCTCGCCATAGAAGTCCCAGCCGAGATAGGCTCGGAAGTTGTCCTCCTTTTGGTCTTCATGGGCAGTGGCCTCGACCCCGAGCGGCTGAGGGAGCATCCTATCGCCTTTCTGATACCAGAGGACGGCAGAGAGGACAGAGCGGGGATTGAGGCGGAAATGCGCCTCCTGCATAGCCGAAAACTGAGAGTAGTCCGCATCCCGACGGCGCTCGATGAAAGGCTCGTTGCCCATCACCTTATTGACGTAAGAAAAAGTATTGTCCGAGTGCTGGAAGTAGGCTCGCGTCTTCATAGAGAGCCGCGAAGTCCCGTATCTGACGAGAGCTTTGGCGGTGTAGGTGTTGTAAGAGCCGTACTCTCCGGAGAGGGTAGTCACCGTCCTACCGTCCCACTCGGGTGCATTAGAGATATTGATGCTGCCGCCCACGGCTCCCGTCCCGCTCTTGACGTCGTTAGAGCCGTAGTAGAGCGAGAGTTTGTCTGCAAAAAAGACAGGCATCTGCGAGAAGTCGAATATCCCCGCCATCACGGGCGTGATGTTGACGCCGTTCCAATTGACCCGCGTCTGCTGGGGGCTTGCTCCGCGGAAAGAGGCCGTCGCAAGTGCTCCGAGTCCCATACTCTTGATGTGAATGGCGGTATTGCCCTCCAGGAGTTCTGCAAGGGATCGGCTCTGATAGACTTCGAGCAGCTCCGGAGCAATCTTGGTGACCTTGGCACCGGCTTGGACGTCCTTTTCTTTGGTGATGTATTTCTCGTAGACAAAGAGCGTATCCAGCATTCGTCCTTTTCCTCCCTCCGGCTCCTGCGATAAAGCGACGGAAGTAGAGAGGAGCATAAAGCAAAACCCGAGCAAAAGGGCTCCTCCGGCAGGATGGATAAACGCCTTCCTGCACCCCCCCGTCCACGAAGAGAGTCCCGTTCTATTACTTTCCTTGGTGGTCATCATACGCGTATTCGGTCTTTATTTGCCCGGGAAAATAATCATACGCGGATAGACCCCGACTTTATACTTGGCCACTTCGCCCATCCCGGGACGGTAGACGCGTACGTAGCCTCTTTGTGCCGTGTAGTCAAGGCAGTCGCAGAGACACACTTCGCCCTCCGGCGACACGCCCATCCCGTACATCATACGCACACCGGGCAGCTCGAGGTACTTCTCGATGGTTCTATTGTCGGTATCCAACGTGTAGACGGTCTGGACGGGATTGTCCGCAGAGCCGTCCCGGGAAGCGATCAGGACGTTAAAAAAGATACGGTTACGGCTCTTATTGATGTCCACGCGGTTGTACTTGGGCATCCCGACGATGTCGCCTTTCCGGATTTCTGAAGGCTTTTGCTTGAAAGGCACGACTACCCTATGGATGACTTTCTCGCTCGCCGTGTCGATGCAGTTGAGTGTCAGATGTGTCTGATCCTTGACCCGCTGCGGAAGGGTGAGAACCCATAGACGCCCCTTGGAGTCTACGGGCATAATGCACGTCTTGGTCAGCTCTCCCACGACGACGTCCCCCATCAGACGCATGCGGCGTACGCTGTAGTCATCGCAGTCGAAAACCGCAAGACCCTTGCCGAGATACGCGCCGAAAACCTTGCCTCCCGCTGTCGTCATCTTCTCTATCGCGGCAGGTTTCAGAGGCAGCTGCATGTACTCGATTTCCTTGTAAGGAGGTTTGGTCCGGATGACGACCATTTGCCCGTGGAGGTCGCTCACGAAAGCCGTGGAGTCGGTAAGGGGAGCGATAAAACGGGGCGATCCGCTCTCTTTGTAGCGGATATTCCCCACGCTTTTGAAAGAAACGGGATCCAGTATCTCTATCCGACGGGAGTTATTCACGGCAACGAAATAAAGCCCGTTAATCATCGTCATAGACTGTGCCACATCGCCGAGCGGACGGCGGTTGACCCACCTAAAGACATCAAAAAGCGTCTCCCCGTCTTCATAAATAACGGAGAGAGCGGCAGTATTCGTCGTAAAAAGACCCTCGTTTACCACCACCATCCGCACCTTCTTACCATTGGCTCCGTCAAATGTGGGCAACTCGGGAATCTTGTCGCACGACAAGAGTGTTATGGCGCACACTGTCGCCATAACACAGCGGAATAGATATCTCTCAAACGATTTGATGCACCTCATAGCTTCCTTCTCTGCATAACACAATCGGGGAGGAAGCAAAGTCTCGAAAGACCAAACGAGATGAACTTGTGCTTAAAACCTTGCGCATCTCGACTATGCGCATACCGTCCAAAAGGCTCTGAGTTCACCACGAGTGTACACTTCATCTCCCGGAAGTTTATTTTCACTCACAATATCGGAACGGGGCAAAAGGGCGCCGTCCGAAAAAGTCAATGGTAGGTCTTCTGACTTATCCTCCTATGACCTTTCTTTTCTATCCTTCCCGTCCGGCATCTCTGAGACATACTCTCGGACAGTGAACCACACCACAAAAACTATGCATGTGACGAAAAGAGGGCTTCGGCTCATCTCGAGCCGAGAGAAATTACAGCAGCGGGTACTGTACAGGTCTTGCACCTGTTTCCCTTTTCATCTATTCCTTGAGACAAACGCGCTCGTTTGTTACCTTTTGAGGAATAGAAACCATTTACTTCTGCAAAGGTAGTCAAAACAATTGACTTTCAGAAACCTTTTTC
>JASBZK010000058.1 GCA_029983505.1 Porphyromonas sp. | reverse complement strand
GGTCGGACAAAACTGCTGACTACTGACTGCTGACTACTTACTAAAATTTTGGTACAGACCGGGAGTCTCTTTTTGCACGGACATAGAAGAGACCGAGACACGTACCGAGGCGATTGCCCCGGTACGTGTCTCGTACATTTCAGATTCTTACTTCTTGTGAAGCGAGAGTCAGAGCGCAGGCTCGTAGGCGATCTCGTGGATGATCTCGCCAACCGTGGGGTGCGGGTACACCTGCTTGCGGAGGTCGCCGATAGTGAGTCCCTGGGTAATGGCCTGACCGATGTAGAAGATGATTTCGGAAGCGGGATTACCGAGCATCTGAGCGCCGATGACGCGATCCTTTTCGTCCGTCAAGAGCTTGAAGACCCCGTTGCCGCCCTCATTCTCCACCACGAAACGTCCTGCGAAAGCCATCTGGATCTTGCGGAGACGATACGGGGTGCCGCCGGCCTTGAGGTCGTCCTCGGTGGCGCCCACACTCGCAAACTCGGGGTGCGTGTAAATCACGCCCGGGATGGCGTCGTAGTGCATCACGTCGTCCGTCTGTCCAAGGATGTGGTGCACGGCTACTTCGCCCATACGGATGGCGGAGTGCGCGAGCATACTCCTTGCCGTCACGTCGCCTGCGGCATAGAGCCCGGGGACGTTTGTCTCCATATATTCGTTCGTCAGGACGGCACCGCGGTTCATCTCCACACCGAGCTCTTCGAGTCCCAAGTCGCGAGAGACGACTCTGCGCCCTGCCGAGAGGAGTATCTTGGCCGCTTTGACTTCCATCTTTTCGCCCTCTGCCGTCTCCACTTCAATCCCTTCGGGCGAAGCGCCTACGACTTTGGTGGAGAGGAGGAAGCGTACGCCCCTCTTCTCGTACTCTTTCTGAAGGAGGAGCGAGAGCTCACTGTCCATCCGTCCGAGGATCTTCGGCATCATCTCCACGACGGTCACGGGCACACCGAGACTCGTCCATACGGAAACGAACTCCATCCCGATCACACCGCCGCCGATGACGACCACAGACTCGGGAAGCTCTTTGGCATCAAGGGCTTCGCGGCTGGTCCAGTACCCGGAGTCAGCAAGACCCGGTATGGGGGGAACGGCCGTCTCTGAACCGGTGCAGAGGAGGACATACTTGGACACGTATTCCTCGCCTGCGGCGGTGACGACAAACGTCCCGTCGCTGTTTTTGGAGGAGATCTTGGCCTCGGCGGAGATGACTTCCACGCCTGCGGCTTTCAGTTTCTGAGACACTCCGAGGACGAGCTTACGGACGATCTTGCTCTTCCGGGCCGCGATCTTGCCGTAATCCGGCACGATGTCCCCGTCGACGGTGATGCCGTACTTTTTGGCCTCGCGCATCGTGTCGAAGAGGTTGGCCGAGTGGAGGAGGGCCTTCGTGGGGATACAGCCCTCGTTGAGGCAGACGCCTCCTACCTTGTTTTTCTCGAAAAGGGCAGTTTTCAGCCCGTTGTCTGCAGCAAGCGCGGCGGAGTTGTACCCGCCGGGACCGCCGCCTATGACGATTAAATCGAAAGTGGTCATCGGAGTATCAATATGACTGTGGTTCTTTTATTTGTTCGGTTGCCCCCGGGCGTTATTCTTTGGCGCGGGAGATGTAGGAGCCGTCGCGGGTATCGACGACGATCTTCTCGCCGTTCTCGATGAAGAGCGGCACCTGGATCTCGGCGCCGGTTTCGAGGGTGGCGTTCTTTTGGGCGTTGGTGGCGGTGTTGCCCTTGACGGCGGGCTCGGTGTAGGTCACTTCGAGGGTGACGTGGCTGGGCAGCTCACAGGTGAGGACTTCTTCGCTCCCTGCGTGTACCATGGCCTCTACCATATCGCCTTCTTTGAGGAACTGCACGCCCACGATGGAGTCCTTGGGGATCGTGATCTGCTCGAACGTCTCGGGGTGCATGAAGACGAGCCCCATCTCTTCTTCGTAGAGGTACTGGTAGGGGCGGCGTTCGATGCGCACCTCGTCGACTTTGACGCCGGAGTTCCAGGTCTTGTCGAGGATGCGTCCCGTGGTGATGTTTCTGAGCTTGGTGCGTACGAAAGCAGGACCCTTGCCCGGCTTTACGTGAAGGAATTCTACGATTTCAAAATAGGTGCCGTCGATATCGAGGGTCATACCGTTCTTGAAGTCAGCTGTTGTTGCCATAAGTAGTGCGTAAAAGTATGGTGTAAATTATTTGTCTTATTATAGGATTGAAAGGCGGTTCGATTTCGGTCTGTACGAGAGGGGAAGCCCGGTACGTGCAAGCGGATCATTCCGGTCTGTACCAAAAGAAACTTTCGGTCTGTGCAAAAAAATCACGCAGTACCGTCCTCCGCTCCGAACTCCATCAGGTAGGCTTTGATGAAGGCGTCGATATTGCCGTCCATCACGCCCCCTACGTCCGATGTCTGATAGCCGGTGCGGTGGTCTTTGACCCGTCGGTCGTCGAAGACGTAGCTTCGGATCTGGGAGCCCCACTCGATCTTCTTCTTCGAACCCTCAATGGCGTCAAGGGCTTTGCGCCTCCTCGCAAGCTCGCGGTCATAGAGCTCGGACTTGAGGAGTCGGAGGGCATTCTCTCTATTTTGTTGCTGCTTGCGGCTCTCGGTGTTTTCGATAAGGATCTCTTCCTCTTCGCCGGTGTCGGGGTCTTTGTACTGGTAGCGGATACGGACGCCGGTCTCGACCTTATTGACGTTCTGACCGCCGGCTCCACCGCTTCGGAACGTATCCCAGGAGAGGCGCGCGGGATCCACTTCGACCTCTATCGTGTCGTCGACAAGAGGGACGACGAAGACGGAAGCGAAGCTCGTCATACGTTTGCCTTGGGCGTTGTAGGGAGAGACACGGACGAGGCGGTGCACGCCGTTCTCGCTCTTGAGGTAGCCGTAGGCCATATCGCCTTCGACCTGGAGCGTGGCAGTCTTGATGCCCGCGTCGTCACCGTCCTGCCAGTTGGTAATCGTGACGGAGAAGCCCGTCTTCTCGCAGTAGCGCTGATACATCCTCACGAGCATGGAAGCCCAGTCCTGGGCCTCGGTGCCGCCGGCGCCTGCGTTGATTTTGAGTACTGCGCCCAGCTTATCCTCTTCGGCACGCAGCATGTTCTTCATCTCGAGATCCTCTATCTTCGAGAGGGCACGGGCATAGAGCTCATCGACCTCTTCTTCGGTCACGAGCTCCTCTTTGACGAAATCGAGGGAGAGCGCCACCTCCTCAGAGAGGCTGTCGGCTTCCTCAAACCCCGAGATCCATCCTTTCAATTCTTTGACCACTTTCATCTGGGCTTCGGCTTTCTTTGAGTCGTCCCAGAAATGCGGGTCTTGTGTACGTAATTCTTCTTCTTCTAACTCGATCTTCTTATGATCGATGTCAAAGATACCTCCTCAGCGCATCTCGGCGCTCCAACAAGGCATGTAGTTGGTCTGATGTAATCATCCTCTAAGTACGGGGGTTGATTGGGGTTAGTGAAATAAGTGACTGAAAGCTTCTCCCCGCGCCGCAGCTCATTCCGTGCGGACTGAAGAAGCTCTGCAAATTTACAAAAAATACCGCTATAAGCCTTCCCCGTCTTCGACCCCGGTCGCGGGCTTTCGTCCCCACCCCGCCAGTCCCGGAGTCCGAGCCCCGCCCCCAAAGCAAAAAAAGCGGTACCTTTGCCCTCCGAAAACGACACTTCCCTCTATATGGAAACCCAAACGTCACCTTCTCCCCGTGCCGTGCAAAAAGGCGGCACAAGGTCCTCCGGCATCTGGAGCGGCATCCTCTCCGCTGCCACTTTCGGTCTCATACCGCTCTTCTCCATACCCGAACTGGATGCGGGGATGAGTACCCACGGCGTACTCTTTTACCGCTTCCTCATCGCCTGCCTCTTGATGGTGGGCATGCTGCTCCTGAACCGCAAAAACCTCGTCCTCTCGCTCCGTGAACTGCTCCTTATGGCGCTCTTCGGTCTCCTGTACGACGGTTCGGCGGTCTGCCTCTACTACGGCTACCGGTATATGTCGAGCGGCGCGGCGACGACGCTTCTTTTTATGTACCCCGTCTGGACAGCGGTTATTATGGCGGTTTTCTTCCGCGAGCGGTTGGCGCCGAAGACCCTCCTTACCATACTCCTTGCCCTCTCCGGAGTCTACCTCCTCTCCGGCGGCGCCTCCGTGGACCCCGATGCCCCGTGGTATGCACCCGTCGTCGTGCTGATGTCGGGGCTGAGCTACTCCGTCTATATGGTACTCGTCGACCGGCTCGGCGTGAGGGAGATGGGCAGTCTCAAGCTGACGTTTTACTGCCTCTTTTTCGCCCTCCTCTTCCTGACGGGCTATTTACTCGTAAGCGGAGCAGGCATCGAACGGGTGCCTAACGGCCCCTCGTGGATTAACCTTTTCCTCCTCGGTCTCGTCCCCACTGTCCTCTCCAACGTCCTCCTCATTAAGTCCATTGCTCAAGTGGGCTCCACGCTTGCCGCGATACTGGGGGCGTTTGAACCGGTGATTGCCGTCGTCGTGGGGGTCTCCCTCTTAGGCGAAGCTTTCACACTCCGCTCTGCCATGGGCGTCGTCCTCATCATCACAGCCGTCACGCTCCTTGTCTTTAAGAAAAAAGCGCCCCACCCCGCCCGAAAGGAGGTACGGGCATAGAAGGGAAAAAGGTACAGACCGGGGAGAAAAGATTGGTCCGTGTCTCACGTCAGCGAGACACGGACCAAAATTATTTGCCGGGATGAAGCACCCCCAAAGGGTCAGACGTTACGGAAGACAAACTTACCGCCGGCCTCGTCGTAATCAAGCTCGATAGGCGACGCAGAGGAGACTTTGCCCCCAAGGATGTCCGTAGCGAGGTCGTTGAGGACACGCCTCTGGATGACCCGTTTGACGGGACGCGCTCCGTACTGGGGGTTGTAGCCCTCGTCCGCGATCTCGGCGACGGCGCCCTCCGTGTAGGTGAGTGTGATATCCTGCTCGCTCAGCGTCTTGATGACGTTGCCGAGCTGGATGCGTACCACGTCCGAAATCTGGCTCTTGGAGAGCGGCGTGAAGACTATGGTCTCGTCGATACGGTTGAGGAACTCGGGGCGAATCGTCCGCTTCAAGAGGTCCAAGACCTGAATACGGGTCTTCTCGATCACTTCGAGGGCATTTTCGGAGGAAAAGCCCTCCATATTTTCCCGAATGATGTCCGCACCCATATTGCTCGTCATGATGATGATGGTATTCTTAAAGTTCACCGTACGGCCTTTATTGTCCGTAAGCCTGCCGTCGTCGAGGACTTGGAGGAGGACATTGAAGACATCGGGGTGCGCCTTCTCGATTTCGTCGAAGAGGACGACGGAGTACGGTTTACGCCGGATGGCCTCCGTGAGCTGTCCGCCCTCTTCGTAGCCGATGTATCCGGGAGGCGCCCCCACAAGGCGTGAGGCGGTGTGCTTCTCCTGATACTCGCTCATATCGATACGGGTCATCATATTCTCGTCGTCAAAGAGGACTTCGGCAAGCGCACGCGCCACTTCCGTCTTCCCCACCCCTGTGGAGCCGAGGAAAAGGAACGACCCGATGGGGCGCTTCGCGTCCTGGAGTCCCGCACGGCTGCGGCGTACCGCGTTGGCGATGGCGGCAATGGCTTCGTTCTGCCCCACCACGCGCTTGTGCAGCTCGTCCTCAAGGGTGAGGAGCTTTTCGCGCTCGCTCTTAAGCATCTTGGAGACCGGGATGTGGGTCCACTTGGAGACCACGTCGGCGATGTCCTCGGAGTCGACCACCTCCTTGACGAGGGGTTTGTCCTTCTGTAGCTCGTGGAGCTTGTCCTCTGCCTCCTTGATGGAGTCGGAGAGCTTCTGAAGCTTACCGTAGCGGATCTCGGCCACGAGACCGTAATTGCCTTCGCGCTCTGCCCGCTCCGCTTGGAGCTTTAGGTCTTCGATTTCGGCCTTGCTCTTTTGGATCACGTCCGCTTGCTCCTTCTCGCGCTGCCACTTGGCACGGAGTGCCGTCTCCTCGTCCCTGAGGGAGGAGAGCTCCGTCTCCACCCGCTTGAGGTTATCGGCGTTACCGTCCCTTTTGATCGCTTCGCGCTCAATCTCGAGCTGCTTAATCTTACGCTCTATCTCGTCGAGTTCTTCGGGCGCGGAATCCACCTGCATACGTAGGCGGGCTGCGGCTTCGTCCATCAAGTCGATGGCTTTGTCCGGGAGGTAGCGCTCGGTGACGTACCGGCTGGAGAGCTTGACGGCAGCGATGATGGCGTCGTCGAGGATACGGACTTTGTGGTGGGTCTCGTACCTTTCTTTCAGACCACGGAGTATGGAGATGGCGTCCTCTTCGGACGGTTCGTCGACCATGACGACCTGGAAGCGCCTCTCGAGCGCCTTATCCTTCTCGAAATACTTCTGGTACTCGTCCAGTGTGGTGGCACCGATGGCTCTGAGCTCACCGCGAGCCAAGGCGGGCTTAAGGATATTGGCGGCATCCATCGCCCCCTCACCCTTGCCGGCACCGACGAGGGTGTGGATCTCGTCGATGAAGAGGATTATTTCGCCCTCCGACTGCTTGACCTCATTCACGACGCTTTTGAGCCGTTCCTCAAACTCGCCTTTGTACTTGGCACCCGCGACGAGAGCCCCCATATCGAGGGAAAAGAGCTTCTTGCTCTTCAAGTTCTCCGGCACGTCACCGCGCACGATCCTCTGCGCCAGTCCTTCGGCGATGGCGGTCTTACCGACCCCCGGCTCACCTATGAGGATGGGGTTATTTTTCGTCCTGCGGCTGAGGATCTGGAGGACACGGCGTATTTCGTCGTCCCTGCCGATGACGGGGTCGAGCTTACCGGCTTGTGCGAGCTCGATGAGGTTCTGTGCGTATTTGCCGAGGGCGTTGTAGGTCTCTTCGGCGCTCTGTGAGGTCACTTTGCCGGTGCTTTTCCGCATCTCGGTGACGGCTTTCTCAAGCGTGTCACGGGTGAGCCCCTGGTCTTTGAGGAGGCGGGAAGCGCCGTTATTCGTGTTAAAGAGCCCTATGAAAAGATGCTCGATGGTTACGAATTGGTCGCCCATCTTTGTGGCACTCTTCTCGGCCTCCGCGAGGGCTGTATTGAGGTCCTGACTTAAGAAAGGCTGACCGCCTGCCACTTTGGGCAAATGTGTCAGTGCCAAGTCGGTATTTTTCTTGAGCACGGGCACGGAACCCCCTGCTTTGGAAATCAAAAACTCCGCTATCTGCGTGTCGTCCTCAAGGAGGGCTTTGAGCAAATGCTCCGGCTCCACTGCCTGCTGCCCGCCGCTCTCTGCATAGCGGAGCGCTGCCTGCACGGCCTCCTGTGCTTTAATGGTAAGTTTCTCCCAGTTCATATCTTATTATTCCTTTCTACTGTGTTCGTTTGGATAAGCTTTACGCCTATCCATTTGCAAAAAGCGGCACAGTGACGAAATGGGGGCAGACCGCCCGCCAAATTGTCGCCCGCCCTGCGTTTAATGGCAGACC
>JASBZK010000057.1 GCA_029983505.1 Porphyromonas sp. | reverse complement strand
AGTGCAAAGGTACTAACAATTTTCTACCTAACCAAATCTTTACCAAAAGAATTTTCACTCCAGAGTCTCGTATCAAATGCAAAACAGGAGGAAAAGTCTGTATTACAGGCAACTTGGGTAATGAAAATAAGACACCGAAAGTTTTGATTCATTTTGTCCCCGCCCCTTCAATTTCAACGGAGGGAGTGCCATAGAACCCCTCGTAGGTGCCTTTTACACGCAGCGTTCGTTCCAGGGGGTGTGAATCCAGCGGGTATCACGACCTCGCCAAAAAGAAGCGTGCGCCTTACTCAGCAAGCTAAAGACGTCACCAGAGTCGGCGTGGCGGGCTCCGGCATAAGCGGAGGCGATTTCACGAAGGACAGGAGGATCACCCCATAGTCGCCGCATATTCCTGACCCCCTCGGAGAGAGAGACAGGCTTCGAAGAGAAACGAAGCCGGTTCACATCCACTAAGGCAAAAGAATAAGTCCCATCGCTATTTCGATCAAAAAGGATGTTACCCGGAGAGTAATCGAGATGCAGGACTCCTTTCTCGTGCAACATCGCGGTAAAACGACCAAAGGCCTGCAGCACCTCTTTTATATCCGCACGGTGGTCTGTGTGACCGAACTCGTACATAGAGCGCCCCAAAGGCGACTGCTCCGTAATGAGATAGCTCTCACCCATCGTCCACCCGGTGCGAAACAGGACGATCCCCAAAGGAGCCGGCGTGGAGATGCCCATTCGGAGTAAGGAAAGGGCATTTTCGTAGGCCCGAACTGCCTTAGGTCGGCGGACCGAGGTATAAACGACGCGGTTGAAAAAATTCGGGACGCCGAACTTCTTGACGTTGTACTTCTCAATGACTTTAATCTCGTTGCGGGACTTGTATATGGTCGTACCTTCGTGAGAGAAATGACGCTCCACCTCTCGGATGAAAGCTCTCGCCTCGTCATCCGCAGCATCAGGGTTCACTCGCTCTATTCGCTGTATCCTCATCGTTCTTATTTTTGTGCAATATAGCAAAAAACGAGGTGAGTGCAATTGTGTCACCCGGGGCAAAAGAAAGGCGGTGCACGAACCTTTCGTCGCACACCGCCTTTAATGCAATTTTACGGATTAACCGAGAATCAAAAAGTTACTCGGCCTTCTTTTCTTGCGTTGCAGAGTAGAAGATCTTCAATGCATCTGCATCTCTAAGTTTCTGCTTTACTTCCGTCACAATGCCCATCTTGGTATCCTTGTCAATCTTGAGGATTGTCGTCATATACGAAGCGTCCGCTTCGGACATAGAGGACTTTTCCTGAGCGATGAAGTCAAAGATATCTGAGGGTGTGGCAAACTTGTCGTTAAGCTGAATCACCGCTTCCGAGCCATACTTGCTCTTGTACTGATCCATAGGGGTACCCATATAGATGTAAGTGGCGAGTGATTTCTTTTCGAGTTTAACGAGCTCAGTGGCTTTAGGAAGCTGCAACTGTACCATAAGGGTTACCTCGCGGATGGAGGTGACCATCATGATGAAGAAGAGGAATGCGAAGATAAGGTCAGGAAGGGACATCGTATTGAGTTCCGGCACTTCCCTGTCTTCGTCCTTATTGAATTTTCCCATAGTCGTTGTTTATCTCAAATTAAACTCGTTCCTTATTTGCCGTATTCCTTGGGGTTGGCTTCGGAGATCTTTTGGGGGAAGAGATCGATCAACGCTTCTTGTTGAGCGGGTTCCAGTTCCTCGAAGTGTTTGCCCCAGACGGACATTGCCTTTTCGTCTCTAAGCTCGGAATATGCTGCCGTAAGGACGTTCTGCACCCCGATGTAGTCCTCGTAACGAGTGTCCACATTGTTGGTCAGAGAAATGACGTGCTGCTTCGTGACTTTCTGCGCTCCGAGGAGAGGGAAAGTCTCGACCGTCCGCTCGGGGAGGTCGCTGCGGTCATTTTCGTTAAGCACAAATTCCTTTACTTTGTCCTTGAGCTGAGTAAGATCCACAAGTTCGCCATTAGCGAGGATCTGACCCTGGTTATTCACAAGGACACGCAGCATATTGCGACGGTTCACATCAACGGAGATGTCCTTTTGATCGGGCGGTACCGCAGGAGGAAGCTGGCGAGAGATCCCCTTATCGGAACCCATTGATGTGGTCAATAGGAAGAACAGAAGCAGAATGAAGGAGATATCGGCTGTCGAGGACCCGTTAATGGAGGGCACCTTTTTCTTTTTACGACCCATATTGTTTTCCTTTCGTGATAAAAATTCTACTTATGTTACTTTGCCTTCTTTGCAAATGCGCCGCGGATGGCACCCCAGATAAGTGCGATGACGGTCAGACCGAAGAGCACATAAATGGAGTAGAGCCACATGTCAGAGAATTTAAGGTAAAAATCAGTATTGTAAGTTTGAGCTGAAGAACCGAGAGGGAGCTTATCAGCGCTACCGATGGCATAAGTAATGCCGAGGAGGATGATAAGGCCAATCAGTGCGCCCAGTCCGCTCAGTGCACCCTTGGGGTCACTCTTGAACTTGCCGGCGAACCCGACAATGGCAAAACCAATCAATACAATCACCGCGAAGATAAACACCGCATAAGTGAAGTAAAGAAGCAGGTCTGTGAATTTGGGTTCGGGTTTGAGTGCTGTCGGATCCACATAGCCTCCCACGAAGAAAGCTATGATCGTCAGGACAGCGAGTACCACAATAGCGAGCAGTACTGAGCTGGAGATTTTCCGGATGTTTGATACTGCCATGGTACTAAGCGGATTACTTAAGATTTCTGTACTTTACGTTATAGTCAACAACGTAGTCGATGAGGGTGATGGAAGCATCTTCCATGGCGTTGAGGATAGACTCGTACTTAGCGAGGATATAGTTGTAGAACACCTGGAGGATCATCGCCACGATAAGACCGAAGATGGTGGTGATAAGAGCGACTTTCATACCGCCTGCCACAACCGTCGGGCTGATGTCACCCACCTGCTCGATGGTATCGAATGCGAGCACCATACCGATCACGGTACCGAGGAACCCGAGAGAAGGAGCGAGGGCGATGAAGAGAGTGATCCAGGACATATTCTTTTCGAGAAGACCGGATTGCACACCACCGTAAGCAGTGATGGAGCGCTCTACTGCATCAAGACCTTGGTCGAGACGAAGGAGAGACTGATAAGTGATAGAGGCAACGGGACCGCGGGTATCGCGTGCTACGTCAAGGGCGCCTGCGACGTCGTTGGCATTGAGGCGAGCCTGGATTTCACCGAGGAACTTCTGGTTGTTCGTGTCGGCGAGGTTGAGGTAGATGATTCTCTCGAGGCAGAAAGCGAGACCGAGGATAAGCACGAGTGCGATGGCACCCATAAACTCGGGACCCCCTTCGATGAACTTGGTCTTCACTGCCTGGTGGAAGCCTGCGTTGTCTGCTACGACAGGGACTTGTTCGTCAGCCGTTGTCTGTGCTGCAGCGGCTTCCGGAGCGGCGGGAGCCGCGTCCTGGGCTACAACTGCGTTCGTAAGACCTAGCGTCAGAAGGCCTGCTAAGGCGATGCTTGCTAAAAATCTTTTCATTGTTGCGTTCTTTTTTGTTTAAAAGATGAGTGATTTAAATTTATTGTTTTCTTTATCTCAAGCGCTACATTTGGGCTTTTTCAAGGGAAGCTGCTCCCGAAAACAGATGAGACAAGCCTCTGCCTGTACTATCTTCGCTAACAAAGGTAATAAAATTTGGATAACCGAGCAATAAGCACCCCACTTTTCTAAGAATTTCAGGTCCCTCCGGAGGCGTTTGCCTGCCGGTTTGACTAAATCCCTTAGGTACGTACCGGCGTTTCTTCCCGGTCTGTACCAAATTTTCCTCTCGGTACGGGTCTTTTTCCCGTCTCGGTACGTACCTCCTCCGGGGCTCAATCGGACGCTCTGATGAAATACGGGTTATCGTCGTCACCGCACCCATCCGCGTAGGCAAATCCCTCGTAACTAAAGCCTTTCAAGTCTTCCACTGAAGACGATTGACGCTCGAGGAGGTATCTGAGTATGGCTCCACGGCAGCTCTTGGCCCAAACCGCCTGCACCTTGAGGACACCGCCACTAAGGACGTAAAAGCGGGGTTTCACGATGCGGATCTCTTCCGAGACCGCTTTCCAATCAAAGAGCTGCTCGAATTCCTCCGTCGAAAGGTGGACGAGCGTACCGTCATCGCCCTTCACGGACGCCAAGAGGAGAGCAGTCAGTTTGTCCCTCCAGAATTGGCTCATGGGTCTGCCACCGGTGCCTCCCAGGCGGACGAAATGCTCCATCCGGTAGGGGACAATGCCGTCCATAGGGCGAAGCAACCCGTAGAGGAAGGAGGTGATGAACAGATGCTTTTGGGCGAATAGAAGTGCCTCTCCGCTCAAGGTCTCTGCCCGAAGATGCCGGTACGCCTGACCGGTGTAGGCGTAAATGGCGGGCAAAAGCGGGGCGACACCGAAGTCCCGGTACCTCATCCAAGTCTCTTCGCTTACTTTCGGGCTGATGTCCAATAGCGACTGAAGCTCTTTTGGCGAAAAAGCGGCCATTTCTTCCGCAAGTGAGGCGGCGATTGGGGCAAAGGCAGGGGCGGAAAGAGCGGCTGTCGGAGCCTCTCGCCGCATCGTCTTGGCATCCGCCAGCAAGATCTGCATAAGCGCCCTTATCGCACCAAAGGCATCCCGGCCATACTCCAAGCCATAATGCCGCCTTGGAGCTCGACGACGTTAAGCCCCTGGGACTTCATATAGCGAGCCGCCTGACCGCTTCTGTTGCCACTGTGGCAGTAGATGTAGTACGTCTTGTCTTTGTCCAAGTCCGAGATGCCTTTTTGGAACGCAGCTCCGCTATTGAAGTCGAGCAGCTCGGCGCCCTCGATGTGTCCGGAGATGTATTCGTCCGGTGTGCGAACGTCGAGGACGACGGCTCTGGGGTCGCCTTGGTAGGCTGTCTGGAAATCCGCAGGCGTAAGGAGCGAGCCGTCCGGGGAGGAGCACCCTGCTTGAAGACCCATCGCGGCAAGGAGGGCGAAGATATTTCTATTCATAATGGTAATCTGTTGTTTGGTGGGTTAGTTTTCGGGCAGAGGTATGAGATCCATCGGGAGGGGAGTGATGTTTTCCGCACCCTCTGCGGTGATGATGTAGGTGTTTTCGACACCGGCCGGACCGACTCCGGGGATGACGAACTTGGGCTCAAAGGCTATGGCCATACTTTCCTCAAAAACGCCGTGCCAGCGGGCAGTGAGGACAGGAGGCTCGTTGATTTCGAGACCGAGGCCGTGACCGACGAACTTCCCTCTCCACTCCGGCGTCCCCATAAAGTAGTCGCCGAGACCGACTGCGTCCACCTCGCGGATGCAGTGGTTATAGACCTCGGCTATGGGGAAGCCGGGCTTGACGTTTGTAGCAAACCACTCGTGGAGTCGGATAGAGAGCTCGTGGGCTTTTTGTGCCAAAGGGGACACTTCTCCGAGGGCGTACGTGCGGGTCATATCCGTAAGGAGTGAGCCATAATTGCCCGCCATATCCACCATCACGGTCTGCCCCGAGAGAATCGGCGTCCCGCTTGAGCCGAAGGGGAAAGCCGGAGTCCCTTTCCCGCCCATCGCAAAGTCGTAAGGTGCGGGAGCCGCCGCACTGCCTCCGGTAATGAGATTGCCCTGAAAGATCTCCATCCGCCAACCGAAAGCGCGGAAAATGCCGATGGATCCGCTCCTGCGCATCCTGTACTCGATCTCGTGCTGCCAGTCCCTGTCCGTCATCCCGGGACGATAAAGGTCGGCAAAAGACCGGCTGACTTCGGTGTGAATTTTGGCCAAACGGCGCAGCTCACTCAGCTCGGTCTCCGTCTTGAGGATTCTTGCGGTGCGGAGGATCTGGGAGCCGTCCTCGTCCGAGACACGCCCGGAGGCGGAAAGCTTACTGAGGCGGACAAAATCCGTCACCGGCATCTGACCGAGCTCAAGAGCCGTGCCCTCATCTATGGCATAGCCGTACCGTGCCAAGATCGCGGGGATGTCCTCCGGCTTACGCACCGCGAACGTCCTCTCATCCTCCGCAGGAGGTCTCGTAGAAGAGGCGCGCTCCAGAAACCAAAGGGGATTGCCCTCGAGGGGGACGAAGATGAAGCCCTGCATCACGGTGTCCGAGAGGTAGAGAAAGGCGGGAATGCTCCTAAGGAGCATCGACTTCACGCCCACGGCTGCCATCTGTGTCTGTATCTTACGCAGCTTGAGCTGCTGTTCGGTAGGTGTCATTTATCGGTGTTTGGTTATGGTGAATCGGTCGAACCCACTGTGGTCCTCCCGAAAAGTGATGCCGTCTATCTTTTCGGCATCGACATCGAGGACGACGTAAAAGCGACCGCCGGACGCGGAAGCATCGAGCCGGGAAGGGTCGGGCTTTACGTCATAGCTCTTGAGGGAAGAGGTACTCGTAAGGTAAAGAGGCTCCGAGGGGGCCTTCCTTTTCACACGGGCATAGACGTGGTCGTGCCCTTGGAGCACAAGGTCGACACCTTGCGTCTCAAAAAGGGGTCCGAGTACGAACCGCTCGGCGAGGTTGACCCGTCCGAATGCCATCGAGTGTACGCCGTGGTGCATCACGACGATCAAGAAGGGATCGTCCTCCCGCTCCGTCAGCGTCCGTTTGAGCCACGAAGTAAGCGGGAAGAGATTTCCGAAAGGAAGCCTATTTGTATCTATGACCACGACGCGGACATAGGGGTAGTCCACGAAATAGTTCTGCCCACCCACTTCTCCATCCCGGTCGTCCGAAGTCAGAGGCTTGGGGAAGGCTTCGCGCCAACGCGGGTCGGGCTTTTTGGAAAGCCCTTTGGAGTACTCGTGATTGCCGAGAGCGGGGATAAAGACGGTGTGCGGTGCGAAGTCCCCGACAGCGTCGTAGAATATCTCCCAGTAGCCGTCGTGGCCTCTCTCGATGAGGTCACCCGCAAAGAGCCAGGCGTCCGTGTCCAGGTAACGTTTCGCCACCCCATTAAGGAAATCCCGCGAGAGACCCGTCTCCCCATCTTGGATGTCCCCAATGTAAATCAAGCGGTCTCTCCGGGAGACGCCACGGATGAAAAGGGAATCCGAGAATGTCTCTCCCGACTGTGTCGTGATGCGGTACCTGTGCGTGCCGATGGAAAGGCCTTGAAGCCTCTGCCGAAAAGTATAAGTCACCCCACCCTCCGTGTGTATACGCTTAGGGGAAAGAAGGGTCGTGTCTCCGTCAAAGATGAACGCCACCGGCAGGGAGTCGCCGCTTACCCAAGTCACCACCCTATCCCCCAAGCCGTCACGACCGGGGACGACAAACAAGCGGTGGATGCCTTTGTCCAAAACAAACGGAGGCTCCGCCGGCAGACCAAACCACGCCTGCCAACGCACGACGGTAACTACGGTCGCCGAGACAAGGACAAAGAGGAAAATTATGAGCGAGATACATCTCTTATTCATGCGCAGGATAAGTTTGGAGGGACGCTTTTCCCCCACTGCTGATGAGAAGAAGCCCGAGGATGGTCAAAAGGGCGTTGAGGATCAAGAGTTCGTAGCCGAACCTGTACCCTCCGAACCACGCCTCCGAGTTACGGTCCAAAAGGAAACAGAGCGCGGGCGCAAGAAGGACGACGAGCGGAATCCATCTGTCCCGTACCCGCCTTTTCGAGAAGATGCCGAACGCAAAAAGGCCCAGAAGCGGTCCGTAAGTGTAGGACGCAAGGACGTACACGGCATCGATGACACTCGTGTTACTCAGCGCATTCAGCACAAAGATACAGACGCCCATCAGGAGCGCCATACCGACGTGTACGGCTTGGCGCGTGCGGGTGAGGGCTCTGTCGTCTTTCTTGCCCGCGCCGAGGATGTCGAGCGTAAAGGACGTAGTCAGTGCAGTGAGTGCACTCCCCGCCGCGGGAAAAGCGGCTGCCACAAGCCCGATGATGAAAAGCACGCCCACGCCGACAGGGAAATAGCCGCCCGTGGCGAGGAAGGGGAAGACTTGGTCGCCCTTCTCCGGCAAAGTGATGCCCATACGTCCGGCGTAGGTGTAGAGCATCACGCCGAGGATGAGGAAGAGGGCGATGATGAAGAACTGGAAGACCGAGGAGACAAGGATGTTTTTGGCGGCATCCTTGGCGGTTTTGATCGAGAGGTTGCGCTGCATCATATCCTGATCCAGCCCCGTCGTCGCTATCATCGTGAAGATGCCTGCGAGGAACTGTTTCCAAAAGAAACGCCGGTCATTGGCGTCGTCAAAGAAGAACATCCGGCTCATCTCGCTGCCCTTCAGCGTCCGCACAAGTCCCGAAAAGTCGAGGGAAAGCCCCTTGGCGATAAAGTAGATACTAAGTACCACAGAGAGGACGAGGCTTGCCGTCTTGAGGACGTCGGCGGAGACCACGCTTTTGACCCCTCCAAAGAAGGTATAGAGCCAGACGAGGGTCACGGTGAGGAGGACATTGAGGAGGAAAGGCAAGCCCAAGGGGTCGAAGACCAAAAGCTGCATCGTCAGCGTCACGAGGAAGATGCGCACCGAAGCCCCCAACATCTTTGAGACAAAGAAAAGCCACGCGCCTGTTTTGTAGCTCGTGATGCCGAAGCGGTCTCTCAGGTATTCGTAGATCGAAAAGAGCTTGATGCGGTAAAAGAGCGGCACGAGGACGAAAGCGATGACTGCCTGCCCCAAGATAAAGCCCAGAGCCATCTGAAGGTAAGACATTCCTCCGGTCGCCACCATACCCGGCACCGAGACGAAAGTCACTCCGCTGATGCCGGAGCCGATCATGGCGACAGCCACGACGAGCCAGTGATTGGATCTGTTGCCGAT
>JASBZK010000056.1 GCA_029983505.1 Porphyromonas sp. | reverse complement strand
CCGCCTCGGTTGGAGCCGTCCGCCCCTTCGGGGCTTTATCCGATAATTCTTCTCAATAAAGGTTCTAATGCGTCCGCCCCTCCGGGGCTTTATCCGATGATTCTTCTCAATAAAGGTTCTAATGCGTCCGCCCCGGTTATTTGAGACCTCCGGCAAAGGTCTCGCGCCACACATTCGTTTGCTCTATACAAAGTAACGGGCGGGGACGCATCTGCCGCGCACCCGCCCGCTGTGATCTATTGTAGCGATTTGATAATATATATTTGTAGAGATTTTTTCTATTGATGGGGCGCCTTTGAGTCCATAACTTAGAAGGCAATCAGCCCGATGGCTACGAGCCAGATGAGGCAGAGGATGATCTTGAGTGCGCCATTCATATTGCTGCGAATGATGAGTCCGAGGGGCAGGACTAAGAGCGCGAATACGAGTGTGATGGCGACGATGATGCCGATAAAGACCATAATCACAGACAGGATGATGCCGCCGCCAAATAGTCCGTGTCCGAGGATGTCCGGGACGTAGTAATCCCAAGTGTCGGGGTGCATAAAGCTTCCGCTGCCCACGAAGTCGAAGAGCCAGTAGATGCTGAAAAAGACGACGAGCAGTACGGCGATACCGATGACCCAGTACATAATCGAGTCGCCGGGGTTGGATTTTGCGGTCTTGACGTCGGAAGCGGGGTCGCTTTTGGTCTTCGACGCAAACATCTTGCCCACCTTATTCAGCCCGTCGGACGCGGTGGAGGCGGCAAAAGCGGCTTCTTCGGAAATCTTGTTCCAAATCTCTGAGGAGCTTACGGGACGCCCTTCCATACGAAGCTTGTCTTCCACCGTCTTGGCTTTGGGGATAAAGATGGCGAAGGTGAAGTACATAATGATCAGGATCCAATTGACGGGCGTAAACATCAAGAGGATGAAGAGGATGCGGAGGAAAAGGGGGGCTATGCCCATCAGTGCGCCAAGTCCGCCTAAGACGCCGCTGATCCATTTGTCGTCGGGATTGCGGAAAAACTTCTTACGCTCGCTCAAGGGGACGCTCTGGGACGCTTCCCCTGCGGAGGCATTCCCCGCAAACGTCTCCGACCGGGGCTCAGTCCCGTCGCTGTAGGATTCTTCGGAAGTGCCAAACGGGGTCTCGTGATAGACGGTCTCCTCTTGGATGTCTTCCAGCGGACCCAGTGTGCGGATGGCGTCCTCTGTCATGGCTACGGTGATGACGGCGTCTTCGCCGTATTTTTTCTCCCACAGCAGGTCGCTGAGCCTTTGCTCGAAGTCTTGGACGATTTCTCCTTCGGGGTCTTCTTTTTGGTAGAGTGCGCGGATATTTTGGATGTAAGTCTCAAGCATCCGGTAGGCATCATCGTCTATTTGAAAAACGCGTCCGCCCAGGTTTACGTTCACTGTCTTTTTCATAATGCTGTCTTTGTGGAATAAAAGTTATTGGTTGTCGGACTGTTTCGGTTCTTCGCCGAGCTGCGCTGCTTCGTCCTCGTTGTGTCGCTCGATAAACTGCCCTTCGCCTTCCCTCTTCTCAAACGGGGCGGGAGAGGGGAAGTTGCCCGTACTCCGCTCCAAGTCGAGTATCGCGTCGCGCATACTCCGCCACGTGGCTGAGAGCTCCGTGAGCCATTTGTAGCCTTTCTCGGTGAGGACGTAATACTTGCGGGGCGGTCCCTGGGTGTTTTCCTCCCAACTGTAGTCGAGGAACTTGTCCTTCCTCAGTCTGGAGAGTAGCGGGTAGAGTGTACCCTCGACCACAATGAGATTATGGTCTTTGAGCGACTGTAAGAGGTCGGCGCTGTAGGAGCGCTTTTGGTTGAGGATTAAAAGGATGCAGTACTCCAAAATCCCCTTACGCATCTGTGCGTTATTCTTTGCAAATGATTCTCGTTCGGGTTGCATAACTTTCAGAGGCTATTTTGTTTATGACTAAAATCTCACTGCTTCGGAGAGGGCTCTCACCCTTTCACGAGACAAAGGTAGCAAAAGTTTCGGTACTTTGCAAAACAAAGTATGTATTTCAGTTTGATGTTATGCAAGGTGGGGGCAATTTTGGGTACGTACCGAGGCGTCCGCCTATGTACGTATCTCGTCTCCTCCTCATACAGACTGAGGCGATCTCTTTGGTACGTACCCCGGTTAGTGGGCAGTTAGGGGAGGTGGTGGTTATGGGTGAGGAGTTCGGAGTAAAAAAGTATCTTTGCAGCAGAGTGCGGGCTCCGCATTGGGGGACGATCCGCATTCCGTCCATTTTGATAGGTAGAATTTCTGATCAACAAAAAATAGAAACAGAAATGCAAGCGCATTACCGCCGATATTGGCTCGCCTTCCTGACACTCGTGCTCTCTGGGCTGCTTCCCCTCTTGGCGCAAAACGGCACAAGCCCCGTCCACGTGGTGCAGCAGGGCGAGACCCTCTTCCGCATCAGTCAGATTCACGGCATCACCCTCGATGACCTCTACGCCTTGAACCCTTCTGCCAAAAACGGCATACGGGTAGGGGAGCGCATCCTGTTGCCCTCCACGGCCAAAAACGTGACCAACTACTCTTCGCAGTCTGCGCAAGGGGCCGGAGACCGCTTTCACCCCGTTCGCGCGGGCGACACCCTCTATTCCATAGCCAGGATGTACGGTGTGTCCGTGGATGAGATCCTGAAAGCCAACACCAGTCTTAAGTCTGCAGAGAGTCTCCCCGGGGGCATCATACTGAGGATTCCGCCCTCGTCCGGGAGTGCTTCTTCCGTCCAAGACCGTCCCAGCGCGCCGGTTCGCAGCAAACCCTCCTCTCCTCCCGTCGCCCCGACCGAGAAAGTAACCGGTCTCAAAGCCATGACCGTGGAAGCGGGTATGACGGTCTACAGTCTGCTCCGCATCACGGGGTGGAGCGAAGAGGATCTCTACAAGTACAACCCCCGCGTGAAAGACGGGCTGAAAGTAGGGATGACGATACTCGTCCCCGACTTCAAGCTTCGGGACAATAAAGCCCTCACCAATGGCGCACCTCTCGCCTATGACGGGAAAGCCCCCGGAGGCGCTGACGCCATCCCCAATGTCCTCTCCGGAGCCACGGTCGTCCTCGCGCTGCCGTTTGCGGACGATGGCGGGAATACCCGTTTCCGGGATTACTACCAGGGCTTCCTCCTCAAACTGAGGGAAGCCAAAGCCAAGGGCATCAGCATCGACCTCTACACCGTGGACGTCAGCTCTTCCCTCCTCTCTTCGTCCATAAGCGAGATTGAAGCCTTGCCGGCTGTGGATCTCATCATAGGTGGCGTCTCCACTGCCTCACAGGCCGCTCTTGCAGCCGTGGCCAAACGCAAGGGAGCGCTGTACACCATCCCCTTCTCCTCCGCCCCTCCCGGTTTCCCCACAGGCGGGGACGGCAGGGCGCTGAGGGTCTACCAGATCAATACACCGCACGTGAGGCTCTACGCTGCCGCCGCGGACAAGTTCGTCCAAGTCTACGACCGGGAGCGGACGCACGTCCACTTTGTGACCTACGCCTCGAGTCCCAAGGAGGATAAGAGTGATTTTGTGGCTGAGCTGAAACGTACCCTCGTTCGCAACGATATCTCGTACAGTGAGGGTGTCTCCTCGTCACTCGACACGGATCTTGCGGCGTTCAAAAGCCGTACCGGCCGCATCGTCGTGGTTCCCTCCTCCTCGTCCCGCTCGGCCGCAGACTTGACGCTCAAGGCGCTTGTGGCAGCGATGGCTCCGGGTGAAGACGGGGCGTACACGGGCCCGGAGTTCACGGCTTTCGGCTACCCCGAGTGGCAGACGTACGCCTCCCGCATAAGCACGGCACTCCGCAGTACGGAGTCGACTTTTTACACGACCTTTTTTGCCGACCCGTCAAGTGGGGACTACAGGACGTTCCAGCAGGAATACATCTCGTGGTACGGCGTGAGCATCGGCAGTACGTATCCCCGGTACTCAATCCTGGGTTATGATACGGCGGGCTACTTCCTCGACCCCGCCTCTGTGGGCAACATCTACAAGAACGGTCGCTATGACGGCTACTATGACGGGATCCAAAGCCGGTTCAATTTCCGCCCCTCTCCGGTCATAAACAACCTCTTCAGCAATATGGGCGTCTTTTTCGTCCGCTATCAAAAAGGAAGTTCCAACACCCTGAAATTGTGATGACGCCAAGACTGCGGAGCGCCGTTGCGCTGCTCCTCTTCCTCCTCTCGACTTCGGTCTCTTTTTCCCAAGACAGGGCGCCGGTCTACGAGGGAAACAACCTCCCCAAGGCGGAGGCTCGGAAAGCCCCCTTTGTCCCCCGCTTGATGCTCGGCGGCACCGGCGGCGTGAACCTCTCCAACGTCATCCTCCAGCCCTCATTGCGTCAGACACTGCACATCGGCTACGACGGCGGCGTAGTCCTGAGGTACGACGTGGCGAGCTACGCGGGCATCTGGCTCGAAGTGGACTACTCTTCGCGCGGGTGGACGGAGGTGCACGACGACTTGCCCGACTACAAGTACGATCGGACGATTAATTTCGTGAACGTCCCCGTAATGACGCACTTTATGATCGGAGGCGGTCCTTTCAAGCTTACAGTGGACGCGGGGGCACACTTTGGGTACTATCTCGGGGAGAGCTCTACAGTGACGCCGCTTCCGGAGGGGTCTAAGGTCACGCCGTTCGACAAACACCACGAGACGCCGGTGCAAAATCCTTTTTTCTGGGGTGTCGGTGGCGGAATAGGCGCGGAGTACCACCTCGGCAGACACTTTGTGGCCGGCTTGAGAGGCAGTTATGTCTACGGTTTCGGAGACCTTTTCAAAAACTCCAGGTCGGATATCTTCGTGAAGTCCTCCGAGCAAATCATAGCCGTCAAAGCGTACCTTTTGTATGCGTTCTAAGTGAGCGCCAATTTTGCACGTACCGGGGAGCCGGCGTCGGTCTGTACCTTTTGGACAAAAGATACAGACCGGGAGAATCTCCTCGGTACGTACCAAATCCGGTTAGAGGTTCGGCGGTAAAAATAAGGAGGGATGGAGGGATTGGAAGTTCGTGTCAGAGGGCGGAGCGAAGCCTGCCCCGGTGCCCCGCTATTCCGAGCGAAAATGCGTATCTTTGTTTCCTCAGAAAAGGTTTTTTCTTTGATTCCGATTAAGTGAGACGACTGCGTCCGTCAGATATATTTACAGTGCTCCTCGCGGGGTGTGCCTTTCTTTCCTCTGTCATCGGCTACGGTCGCTCTGCGGAGGAGCTTGGGAGGGACGGGTGGTCGCGTATGCTTCTTGGGCGTGACACTATAGCTTCCGCCACGGTTCTGCCGGACTCCCTACGGGTGATCCCGGACAGTCTGAAGCCGGGGACTTCTCTTCGCGACACGACCAAGGTTTTGCCCAAAGACAGCCTCTCGGCGGATACCCTGCTCGGAGACCTCAAAGCCCCGATGACTTTTCAGAGCAACGATTCGATCGTTATTTTGCCGAAAAAGAAGTTCGTCCGGATGTACGGCGACGCGCAGGTCAAGTATCAGACCCAGACACTCGGGGGCGACTATATGCACTTCCAGACCGACTCGGGGCTGATTTACTCTACCTACATCGACTACCCTGACTCCCTCAAGCGGGAGAAGATTTACGCCAAAATTACACAGGGAGAGGAGGAAAAATACGAAGCCAAGTCCATCCTCTACAACATCAAGACCTCACGCGGCTACATCACGGACGTGCTTACCCAACAGGGTGACGGCTTCGTGACGGCGGAGAAGACCAAGCGGATGGAGAATAACGACCTCTACCTCGAGAACGGCCGCTACACCACCTGCGACGACCACGAGCATCCCCACTTCTATATCGCCCTGACGAAAGCCAAAGTCCGCCCCCAGAAGGACATCGTCACCGGTCCCGCTTACCTCGTCATCGCGGACGTGCCGCTGCCCATCGGTCTGCCTTTCGCTTTTTTCCCCTTCAGTACGAAGCGGTCGAGCGGCTTCATTATGCCGACCTATGGCGACGAGATGGACAGAGGCTTCTACTTGCGCGGGCTGGGGTGGTACTTTGCCATCAACGACTACATCGACCTGCAGCTGACGGGCGACATCTACACCAAAGGCTCCTGGGGGATCTCGGCACGCTCATCGTACCGCAAAAGGTACCGCTACAGCGGGGCTTTTGACGCCAGCTATCTCGTCACCAAGCGCGGGGATAAGCTCGCCAGCGACTACAGTGTAGCCAAGGACTTCCGCATCGCTTGGAACCACAGCCAGGACCCTAAGGCGAACCCCTTTACGACCTTCTCGGCGAACGTCAATTTCTCGACCAGCTCCTACAACCACAACGACCTCAACGCCCTCTACAACCAGGCCGTGATGGGGCAAAATACCAAGAGCTCTTCCATCAGCTTCACCCACCGCTTCCCCAACTCCCCCTGGAGCATTTCCGGCTCCATGGACATCGCGCAGCGGTCTCAGGACTCGACCGTCAACGTCACCCTGCCCAACCTCTCCATCACGATGAGCAGGATCTACCCTTTCAAGCGGAAAGTCCAAGTAGGTAAGGAGAAATGGTACGAAAAGATCTCCCTCTCTTACTCCGGACAGATCCGCAACGCCTTCCAGGGCAAGGGGAGCCAACTCTTCAAGAGCGATATCCTTCGGAAGTGGCGTAACGGCATGAACCACTCCATCCCCGTCTCCGCTTCGTTTGACCTCTTCGACTACCTCAAGGTTACCCCCTCCTTTAACTACACCGAGCGGTGGTACACCTCCCGTGTGGAAAAGGCATTCGACCCCGCACTCAACCGCGTCGCCCCTGTGGACACCACTTACGGCTTCTACAGGGTCTACGACTTCAGCGCGTCCCTCGCCCTCTCCACGACACTCTATGGCTTCTACAAGCCGCTCCCCTTCCTCGGCGATAAGGTCAATATGATCCGCCACCGGGTGGAGCCCTCCATCTCGCTCAATTACCGACCCGACTTCGGCGCCCCGCGCTACGGGTACTGGCAGGACCTCAATTACATAGACAATTCCGGTCGTGAGGTAAGGAGCTATTACTCGCCCTTTGAGGGACAGATGTTCGGCGTACCCGGGCAGGGCAAAAGCGGAAGCCTGAGCCTGTCCGTCAATAACAACTTGGAGGCGAAAATCAAGACGGACAATGACTCCGTCGAGTTTAAGAAGATCTCCCTTATCGAGTCGCTCTCACTGGGCACGAGCTATAACTTCGCCGCCGACTCCTTCCGGTGGAGTGACCTGTCGGCTTCCGTCTCCCTACGGCTTACGGATCAGT
Source organism: Porphyromonas sp. (assembly GCA_029983505.1). Taxonomy (GTDB): domain Bacteria; phylum Bacteroidota; class Bacteroidia; order Bacteroidales; family Porphyromonadaceae; genus Porphyromonas_A. The sequence continues at coordinate 2,039 of JASBZK010000056.1, read as the reverse complement.
TTACGCTCCGGCTCTCCGGCTCCTTCGATCCCTACTACTACGATTACCACGAGTACGACGGGCGCATCGAACCGTACCGGGTCAATAAACTAAGGGTCTTTAACGGTCGCGGTCTCGGACGCTTCCGGGGGACGAGTACCAGCTTCTCTTACACCCTCAACCCCAAGACGCTCAAAGAGCTGATCGGTCGCTTTACTGGCAAAAATAAGGACGACGACAAGGATAAGGACAAAGACCGCGACCCGAATGCGCCAGAGAGTCCTTACGGACCGGACGGAGGTCCGAATGGTCCCGGTATGATGCCCGGTGTGATGAACCCTCCGGGCGGTGGTGCCGGCGGATCCCTATTCGCGGGTCAAGGGAAGAGCGATATGGAGTTCGACAGGGACGGGTACGTCAAAAACGCCATTGATTGGAGCCTCTCTTTCAATTACAACCTCTCCGTCGGATGGGGCGACTTCAACCCGGAGATCCGGGAGTACAACTACCGCTGGCGCCAGGACTTAAGTTTCTCCGGAAATCTCTCCGTGACCAAAAATTGGCGCTTCAATTTCTCCGCCAACTACAACTTCGACCTCCGCCGCGTTACCAATATGAGTTGCAACGTCACCCGAAACCTCCACTGTTGGTCCATGACGGCAAGTTTCATCCCCATCGGACCCTATAAGTCCTATAACTTTACCATCTCCGTGAACTCCCAGCTGCTCAAAGACCTCAAGTACCTCGAGAACAGCCACCCGAGTACACGCAACAACTGGTACTGACCCCACTCACACAGAGATCCCGCCCCGCAAGCCGTGGGATACGGGATCTTTGCCTTTTTATTCACCACATAAAAATCACACCGTTATGTCCACAAACGCCAACCCCGTCGTCCAATTTACATTCCCCACACCCGACCGCACAGGCTTTGAGGAGCTCGAGAAAGTGTGCGACGTCCGCTACTCGGACACGCACCTGTCCGAGCCAGAGAAAGCCCTTGATGCACTGGATAAGGATGCCGCCGTCCTCGTCAGCGAGTTTACTCAGCCCATCACGGCAGGGCTCCTTAGTCAGATGAAAGAATTGAAGCTCGTCGCCAATTACGCCGTCGGCTACAACAACATCGACCTCGACTACACCCGCACTCACGGCATCACCGTCGCCAATACCCCTCACGCCGTAGTCACCTCCACGGCCGAGCTGACCCTCGCCATTCTCCTCTCCCTCACGCGGCGCGTCGCCGAGTGGGATCGTATGATGCGCCGGCAGCGCTCCAGCGACAAAGGCGGTCTCGGAGGAGGTATGGGGCATGACCTCTTTGGCAAAAAGGTGGGCATCATCGGCTTCGGTAACATCGGTCAGAGAGTGGGCAAACTCTTGCAGGCCTTCGGGTGCACGATCCTCTACAATAAGCGCACCCGCCTCACGGACGCACAGGAAAAAGAGATGGGCGTCACTTTCGCCACTGTGGACGAAATCCTCCGCCTGTCGGACATCATCTCGCTCCACACGCCGCTCAATGCCGAATCCGAGCATCTCCTTGATGCCGGGGCTTTCGCCAAAATGAAGCCTTCGGCTGTCGTGATCAACCTCTCCCGCGGCCCTGTCGTCGACGAACACGCTCTCCTGGATGCGCTCAAAAGCGGGAAGATCGCAGGTGCAGGTCTGGACGTCTTCGAGTTCCGGGACCAACCGCTTGATGAGCTCTATGACCTGCCCAATGTCGTGATGACACCGCATGTAGGGACACAGACCTACGAGGCACGCTACGATATGCGCGTGGAGCTGGCCAATAACATCATCGGATTCCTCACCGGCGACCGCAACGTCTCCGTCGTCCGCTGATTTTTCCTTGATTTCACCCTCCTAACTACCATTCCTTAACTGCCGACTAATCTTGGTACGTACCGCGGAGTTTTTCTCGGTCTGTATCTTTCCCTTTTGAGATACAGACCGCGGAGACCTTCTCGGTACGTACCATTTTTTTGTCACGATAGACACACCTCCGTTTGTGCCATCGGATGTCCCGGATTGGGGGACAAGAGCGTCGGAGGGGG
>JASBZK010000055.1 GCA_029983505.1 Porphyromonas sp. | reverse complement strand
AAGTGCGAGATACAGGCCGAAGTTATCGTGTGGGTACGGGAGAGAATTTCTTTTTGGTCTGACCGAAATTTGATAGGCTCTCCCTTACATATCTTCGAGCGTGAGGCAGATGGGTGTGATGTTGTATTTGGGTAGCGCTTTGGCTTTTAATTCACTGATTCGATCGTAAAACTTCATAGTGCTTTGACTTTGTAACGGCGGTTACTGTAACGGCTGTTACAAAGATAGGGCAAGTTTGGGACAGAGTGCCCCCCGGGGAAAATATGCAGCCCGGTTCTTTCTAAAAAATGGGTACCTTTATAGATGGAGTCTTCGTCAAAGGCACCGAAATGGGACTAACCCCGATGTACCGGATAATCAGACCGCCCGTGATGCGCCTTACAGATACTTTAAGATTGATATTTGCACTCTCCCTATTTTTGCTCCCTATGCTGCTCCCGGCTCAAAGTCCGGGCGGCGTCGTTCTCCTAAAGAATGAGGGCGGCAGAGTACCTATCGAGGGGCAGCCGAAGATTGCTTTGGTGCAATTCGGTGACGGGGATCTCTCCGCTTTGGAGGCGGGCTTGAACCGAAATTTTCTCGAAGTCGATCTCTATCTTTTCGGAGACCTTTACTCTGCGGAAAACCTCTCTTTGCTCAAGACGCTGGGGTTGTATGACCGGCTTTTGGTGGCTGTGCTGCCCGGAGGCGAAGGCGATGCGGGAGAGATCGAAGATTTACTCCGAAAGCGCCCCGCCACACTCATCCTGACGGAAGGTGTCGCACAGACCAAGGCGATGCGACGCGCCGTCTCTCTCGCGACGTGCCTTGTGTATGCGGAAGATTCGTCAAAGGAGACGCTCGGGAAAATGGCCGGATTACTGTCCGGTGAACGTGCGTTTGAGGACGTGGCGACAAAAGACCTCTCCATCCTTTTCAAGAAAGGGTACGGGCTGAAGACAACGAAGATACGTTTGGGATACGCCGCGCCGGATGAGGTCGGATTGGACGGTACGGTCTTGCAGAAAATAGATGCCATAGCGGAGGAAGGTATCAGCGCCGGTGCTTATCCCGGTGCGCAGGTTTTGGTGGCAAAAGACGGCTTCATAGTGTATGAGAAGGCTTTCGGATATAAGGATGCCTCGAAGCAAGAGCCCAACGACCTCTCCACGCTTTACGATCTCGCTTCCGTCACCAAAGCGGCCTCCGCAGATGCCCTCGTGATGATGGCTGTGAGTCAGGGTCTGCTTTCGCCAGAGGACAAAGCCTCCAAGTACCTCGATTACCTCAGGGACTCGGACAAAGAGAACCTCAGGCTGAGGCAGTTCCTCTTTCACGCCGCGGGTCTGCCCGCAGTCATCCAGTTTTATAAGGAGATACTCATAGACCCCAATTCCTACGACGACCCGCTCATCCGCCGGGGACGGTCGGCAGATCACCCGGTGCAGATAGCGGCGCGGGACTTCGCACGGGACGACTGGAGCTACCGGAAGCGTTTCGTCCGGCGGGACTCTTCGGAGCTTTTCCCCATCCGAATGGCCCAAGGGTATTACCTCTCTCCGAAGGTGCGTCCCGCTATGAGGAAAGAGATTCGGGGCGCTATCCTAAGCAGCGGCTACCGTTACTCGGACATCGACTACCTCATCGTCCAGGACGTGCTCGAAGCGGTCTACGGTAAGAGCTTGGACGAACTCTTCAGCCGAAAATTTGCCAGCCCTCTGGGGCTGAAGAGGCTCCTTTACCGTCCTCTGCGCCATTACTCACGGAGTGCGATCGCGGAAGGCTCCCGTGAGCTTTTCCTTCGCAAACAGACCCTCCGTGGCGACGTGGACGACGAAGCCGCCGCGATGCTTGGGGGCGTGAGTGGCAACGCGGGTCTCTTCGGCAATGCCCGCGACCTGGCCGTCCTTGCCCAGATGTATGCCAATGGCGGCGTCTACGGTGGGCTGAGATTCATCGATGAGGCTGTACTGCGCCGCTTTACGACAGCGAGGGACGACGTAAGCCCTTACGCTATGGGCTTCGACCGTCACAGGGGACACGGCAGACCCGGCAATACGGCAGACGAAGCGCCCCTCTCCACGTATGGACACACGGGCTTCACGGGCACCTGCTTTTGGGTAGACCCGGATAACGACATCGTCTACGTCTTCCTATCCAACCGCGGCGCTCCAACGCGATGGAATCCCAAGCTCAGTCAAATGGACATCCGCACCCGCATCCAGAGCGTCATCTATGAGGCTCTGAAAAAATAATCCTTTTCCGTATTCCTTCTTTTCCCGTCCTAATCCGAGATGCAATCCTCCCTTTATCTTTTCCTTATAGCGCTCTTCTTCCTTCTCTCTGTCCTCTTTCTGTACCTTTTCGTCAAAAATCTCCTCCGAAACCGGCAGCTCACCGGCACTCTGGAACTGAAAGAGGAGGCGCTCCGCGAGCGCGACGAGCGGTACCGCAACGAACTCCGACTCCGTGACGAAGCGCTCCTCCTCCAAAAAGAAACTTTTGCAGAGCAGAGTAGGGCGCAGGAAGACCGCTTCAAGGCGCTGAGCGAAGAGATCACGCAGAGACGATCCCGGGAGCTCTCCGAGACGAACCGCTCCTCTATGGATGCCCTCATCACGCCCCTCAAGGAGACGATTACGAAGATGGAAAAGGCGCTCAAAGAGAGCAGTGAGAGCGACGCGAAGCGCGAAGGCGCACTCCGTGAAGCGATGGACAATATGATGAAAGAGAGCAAAGCCGTCGGGCTCAAAGCCGATGCCCTCGCCTCTGCCCTCCGTGCCAAGCCCAAACTGCAGGGCAACTGGGGCGAAGAGCAGCTCCGCCGTCTGCTTGACCTCGAGAACTTCACGGAAGGCGTCGACTACGAGACCCAGGTGACGCTCAAAGGCGAGGTCGGTAACGCCCTCCGCCCCGACTTCATCCTCCATTTCCCCGACGACAAAGACATCATCATCGACAGCAAAGTCTCCCTCACCGCTTTCACGGCTTATATTGAAGCGGAGGACGACGAGACGCGCGCCCTCAAATCCAAAGAGAACCTCCGCAGTGTCCGTGACCATATCGACGAACTGAGACGGAAGAAGTACCAGACTTTCGTAAAAGAGCCCCGCAAAGCCCTCGATTACGTGGTGATGTTTGTCCCCAATGAGATGGCGCTCAGTCTCGCCTACCAAGAGCAACCCGACCTGTGGCAGGAGGCCATCGACGCGGGGGTCTTCCTCGCCTCTCAGCAGAACTTGATGGTCCTCCTCCGTCTGATCCGTATCGCGTGGACCCAGGACGCACAGATGCGTAACTACCGTGAGCTCTCGGAGCACGCCGCCCGACTCATCGAACGCGCCGAGCGGATGGTGCCGGAGATGGAAAACATAGGCAAAAAGATAGGAGACCTTGAGAAGGCGTACAACGCTTTCGACAGTAGGCTGAGGGGCAAACAGGGCATCCTCACCTCCGCCCGTAAGATCTCCGAGCTTAGCGGCAAGGTCTCCCAATCCCTCACGTCTGCCACTGAGGAGTAAGTCCCTTCCCCGGATTCCTCTCCTCAAAGCATCCCGTCCCTGTCTCCCCCGGATCCAAATTTTGGGGTCAGAGTGTGCCCTGTGCAAGTAGCGGGGAGATACAGACCAAAAAAGAAACGAGACCCGAACCCGGAAACTAAAAAGATACAGGCCGAGAGTTCTCTCTTGGTCTGTACCTTTTTTGCGCGGCGGAGGGGAGGCGATTTGGGGAGGGGTTAGACAATAGTGACAGAAATGGCTATATTTGCAAAACGAATTGGGGACATACATTTTGCCCTCAAACATAAAACATTAACGAACTGCTACTAACCCGGCGGTTCAGAGTTTTTACCCAAACATTTTGATCAAATGAACGGAAAAACCATTGTCACGGGCGTCATCGGCGCGGACGCGCATGCCGTAGGCAATAAAATCATCGCGTTTGCCCTGCAGCAAGAAGGGTACAACGTCGTCAATCTCGGCGTGATGGTCTCCCAAGAAGAGTACATTGAGGCAGCCATCGAGACGAACGCTGACGCCATCCTCGTCTCTTCCCTCTACGGTCACGGCGAAATAGACTGCCAGGGGCTGCGCGAAAAGTGCGAAGAAGCCGGTCTCCACGACATCCCCCTCGTAGCCGGCGGCAACCTCGTAGTGGGCAAACAGGAGTTCAAGGACGTGGAAGAGCGCTTTATGAAGATGGGCTTCACAAAAATCTACCCCCCCGGTACCCCGATAGAGACCACAATAGCCTACCTCAACGATCTACTCGGCGTCAAAAAAGACTAACCCTTCCTTTCCCCAGAATAATGAGATACCTCACAGCGGACATCGGCAGCACCTACACCAAGGTCACTGCCATTGATGCAGACGCGGAAGAGATACTCGGCACTTCGGCGGCTTTTACCACCATAGAGACGGACGTGATGGAGGGACTCTCCGAAGCCCTCTCTAGTCTGCACGCCTCGATGGGACCGGGCGAAGGAGAGGAGTGGAAGTACGACCGCTTCCTCTGCTGCTCCAGCGCCGCAGGGGGACTGAAGATGGTCGCCTCCGGTCTCGTGCCCGTCCTAACGAGCAAAGCCGCACGTATGGCGGCCTCCAGCGCGGGCGCCAAAGTCGTCAAGACCTACTCCTACGAGATAAGCCCCTCCGAAGCCAAGGAGATCGAGGAGATAAACCCCGACCTCATCCTCCTCTGCGGAGGTACGGACGGCGGCAATAAGGAGGCCATCCTCAAAAACGCGGAGATCCTTTCCCGCGTCCCCGGGCACTTCTCCCTCATCGTGGCGGGCAATAAGACGGCTGCCAAAGAGATCGAAGTCCTGCTCAAAGAGAGTGGGAAGCCTTTCGTCATCACGGACAACGTGATGCCCTCCTTTAATGATCTGAACATCGCCCCCGCCAAAAAGTGCATCACCCGCCTCTTCATCGAGCGCATCATCGAAGCCAAAGGCCTCTCCAAAGCCCAGGCTATGGCGTACGGGGAGATCGTCCCCACGCCGCTTGCCGTCCTTGGTGCCTGCGAGCTCCTCAGCAAAGGGTACCACGAAGAAGAGGGACTGGGCGAACTGATGGCCGTCGACCTCGGTGGCGCCACGACCGACGTCTACTCCATGACCAAAGGAGAGCCGACGGCGGGCAACATCGTCCAAAGAGGGCTCCCGGAGCCTTTCTCCAAAAGGACCGTCGAAGGCGACCTCGGAATGCGTTACTCGCTCTCTGCCCTTGCCGACGAGCTCGACCTCTATGGTGAAGCGGTGCGTGAGGGGCTGACGGAAGAGATCCTGAGGGACTGGATAGAGCGGTGTGTCTCCAAGCCTTCGCTCAGAGCTGAGACGGAAGAAGAGGAGAAGTGCGAAATGATCCTCGCCCGCGGTGCCGTCCGCCTTGCCACCGACCGCCACTCGGGACAGATGAAGAGTGTGTACACCCCTATGGGGCAGCTCTTTACCCTCACAGGCAAAGACCTCACCGGCGTGCAGAAAGTCCTCGGCATAGGCGGTGCGCTCATCCACAGCACGGAGACAAAGGAGATCCTGAAGGGTGTCCTCTACGACCCGATGCGGTACGAGTTCGCCAAGCCCAAAGACCCGGGTTTCCTCCTCGACCGCCGCTACATTATGGCGTCTATGGGGCTGCTCAGCGCTTACGAACCACTTGCCGCACTCCGCATTATGAAGAAATCGCTCGCCGTCCTGTAAGTCCGTAAAGGAAGACCCGTGTAGCTCCTTTTCACGAGATACGTACCGGGCGCTTTTTTCGGTCAGACCCACACGAAACTTTTGGTCTGTACCGGACAGAGACGAGATACGGGTCGAAACAGGGGAGACGATACGCAAGAGAAACAGATACAAACCACATACACCAAACCAATCAAGTATGGAAGTCAAAAACGTCAAACTCAGTAATGACGAATTTTTCAAAGAGAGAGAAGAAGTCCTCGCCTCTTGGCCCACAGGTGCCGGCGTTGACTTCGACGAAGCGGTGAAGTACCAGCTCTCGATACCGGAGTCCAAGAGGTTTGACCTCAAGCTCCATAATGCGGAGAAAGAGGGCGTGACCCTCATCCAGCCGCGTGCCGGCGTGGCACTCTACGAGGAGCACATCAAGCTGCTCCAGTTCCTCGAGACGGCAGGTGAAGCGGATCTCCTCCCCTCCACCGTGGACAGCTACACCCGTCTGAATAGGTACAAAGAGGCCGAAAACGGTATCGAGAAAAGTAAAGAGAGCGGGCGCTCGATGCTCAACGGTTTCCCCATCGTCAACTACGGCGTCAATACCTGCCGCATCGTCACGAGCTCCGTCAAAAGCCCCGTGCAGGTGCGCCACGGGACGCCCGACGCCCGTCTCCTCACCGAGATCTCCATCGCAGGGGGCTTTACCTCTTACGAAGGGGGCGGCATCTCCTATAATATCCCTTATTCCAAAGACTTCTCCCTCGAGAAGACGATCCGCTTCTGGCAGTACACCGACCGCCTCTGCGGGCTGTACTCCGAAGCCGGCGTGCACATCAACCGCGAGCCTTTCGGTCCCCTCACCGGTACCCTGATCCCCCCCTGTGTCTCCAACTCCGTCGCCATCATCGAAGCCCTCCTCGCCGCCACTCAAGGGGTGAAGGACATCACGGTTGGCTACGGACAGTGCGGGAACTTGATACAGGATGTGGCCGCCGTCCGCACGCTCAAGGAGCAAACCAAAGAATACCTCGCCCGCTACGGCTACGACGACGTGCGGGTGACGACTGTATTCCACCAGTGGATGGGCGGTTTCCCGCAGGACGAAGCCAAGGCCTTCGGGGTCATCAGTTGGGGATCGGCCGCTGCCGCCCTCTCCAAGGCGAATAAAGTCATCGTCAAGACCCCGCACGAAGCCATGGGCGTACCCACCAAGGAAGCCAATGCCGCAGGTCTTCGTGCCACCAAACAGGTCATCAGTATGCTCCGCGACCAAGACTTCACGAACATCCCCGCCGTACTCGCAGAGAGCGAAATCATTCGCCGGGAAGTGGATCAGATACTGGACAAAGTGTTTGACCTCGGCGGTGGCGACATAGCCAAAGGCACCATCGCGGCATTTGAAGCCGGTGTCTTGGACATTCCTTTTGCCCCCAGTAAGTACAACGCCGGCAAGCTGATGCCCGCCCGCGACAACGACGGCGCCGTCCGCATCCTCGAGATGGGCAACCTGCCTTTCAGCGACGAGCTCAAGCAGTTCCACCGCGACAAGCTCGAAGAGCGTGCCCGCCAAGAGAAGCGCACCGTAAGCTTTCAGATGGTCATCGACGACGTGTACGCCATCTCCAAGGGCTTCCTCGTAGGTCGGAAATAATCACCACCATATCGCTCATCCGCCGGGGTACGTACCGGGAAGAGTTCCTCGGTACGTATCTCACGGGAGCGGGATACAGACCAAGGCCGGCGTCTCGGTACGTACCGGATTTTTCGCCCGGCCGGGACAATGAAAACTATCCAAATAACCACACAAAATAATTACCTGTCATGAAAATAAAGAAGGTAGTATGCGCCGCCGGTAAAACGGGCTTTTACTTCGACGACCAAAGAGCCATTAAGAAAGGTGCGAAAGCCGACGGGGCTTTCTACGAAGGCACGCCTGTAACCGAAGGGTTCACGGGAGTTCGCCAGGCCGGCGAATCCATCTCCGTCCTCTTCATCCTCGAAGACGGTACCATCGCCCACGGCGACTGTGCGGCGGTCCAGTACTCCGGTGCGGGCGGACGCGATCCGCTCTTTTTGGCGGAAAACTTCATCCCCGTCATCATGAAGGAAATCGCCCCTATGTATGAGGGCAAAGAGATCACCACGTTCCGCGAAATGGCAGACCGGGTGGATAAGTTTGTCGATCCCGAGACCAAGAAACAGTACCACACCGCCATCCGCTACGGCGTGACCCAAGCCTGCCTCGACGCCGTCGCCAAAGCCAACCGTAAGCTGATGGCTCAAGTGGTGGCCGAGGAATACGGCACCAAGATCGCGGACAAGATGATCCCCATCTTTACCCAGTCCGGAGACGACCGCTACCTCAATGCCGATAAGATGATTATGAAGGAAGCCGAAGTCCTCCCTCACGCACTCTTCAACCACGTGGCGGACAAGACGGGTCTCAAGGGCGAAAAGCTCCGCGACTACGTCATCTGGCTCCGCAACCGTGTCCTCGAAAAGCGAGTGAATAAGGACTATAACCCCGTCTTCCACATTGACGTCTACGGTACGCTTGGCGTGGTCTTCGACAACGACTTCGAGAAGATAGCCGACTACATCGGCGACCTCGCAGAGCAGGCTAAGCCTTTCCACCTCCGCATCGAAGGACCCGTGGACGTGGAAGAGAAGTGGGCGCAGATCGATGCCCTCAAGAAAATCCGCGAGTTTATGGACGCCAAAGGCATCGACGCCGAAATAGTGGCCGACGAGTGGTGCAACACCCTCGAAGACATCATTGACTTCTCCAAAGCCAAAGCGGGTCACATGGCACAAATCAAGACCCCGGACCTCGGCGGCGTCAATAACGCCATCGAAGCCGTCCTTTACTGCAAAGAGCACGGCATGGGAGCCTACCTCGGCGGTACCTGCAACGAGACCAACCGCTCCGCCGAAGTCTGCGCCAACATCGCTATGGCTACTTCCCCCGTCCAGACACTCGCCAAACCCGGTATGGGTGTCGATGAGGGCTATATGATTATGTACAACGAGATGAGCCGCATCCTCGCCCTCAAGGACGCCCTCTGATCACCCCGGAAAAAGTTATTTGCCATGAAAGAGATAAGAGTACTCTCCCCTACGGCCATCCTCGGATACGGCTTCCCGGTAGAGTCATTTGAAGAAGGGATGAAACGTCATCCCGATGTGATAGCCGTCGACGCAGGCTCCACAGACCCCGGTCCCTACTACCTCGGAGCCGGCATTTCCTTCACGGACCGCAACTCCGTCAAGCGCGACCTCGACATCATGATCCCCGCGGCCATAAAGGAAGGCATCCCCGTCATCATAGGTACGGGCGGCGGATCCGGAGCCAAGCCCCACGTGGCGATCGTACGCCAAATCATCGAAGAGATAGCCGCGGCGCACAACCTCTCCTTTAAGTACGCAGAGATTTGCTCCGAGCTCGACAAAGACCTCGTCCGCACCTACTACAAAAAAAGACTCATATCCCCGCTCCAACCCGCTCCCGAGCTCGAAGAGAAGGACATTGAGGAGGCGGTGCACATCGTGGCCCAAATCGGCGAAGAGCCTTACATCAAGGCTCTTGAAGAGGGCGCACAGGTCATCCTCGCCGGCCGGTCCTATGACCCGAGTGTCTTTGCTGCACTCCCGATTAAGCAGGGCTTCCCCAAGGGGCTTGCCATCCACATGGGTAAGATCCTCGAGTGTGCGGCGATAGCAGCGTTGCCCGGATCAGGGAGCGACTGTATGTTCGGGTACCTGAGGGAAGACCATTTTGAGCTCGAGACGCTCTCTCCCCAGCGTAAGTGCACGACACTCTCCATAGCCGCACATACGCTCTACGAGAAGTCCAATCCCTACGAACTCCCCGGCCCCGGCGGAAGACTTAACCTGCACGGTACGACGTTCGAACAAGTTGCGGACAACCGTGTCCGCGTCTCAGGGACCGTTTTCGAGCCGACGGACGGGTACTTCGTCAAGCTCGAAGGGGTACGCA
>JASBZK010000054.1 GCA_029983505.1 Porphyromonas sp. | reverse complement strand
CACAACACTGACTAACCATCCCTAACCCACCCGTTGCCTCGCTATCCGGGGCCTCAGAGAAAGACGAAAAATGGCAAATCATCCACAGCATCTCGAAGTCACTCGCAACATCGGCATCATGGCGCACATCGATGCCGGTAAGACTACTACTTCCGAGCGTATCCTCTTCTATACCGGTCTTACCCATAAGATCGGGGAAGTCCATGACGGCGCAGCCACTATGGACTGGATGGAGCAGGAGCAGGAACGTGGTATCACAATTACCTCCGCTGCAACGACCACCTACTGGAAGTACAACGGTACTCAGTACAAAATCAACCTCATCGATACCCCGGGGCACGTCGACTTTACGGTCGAAGTAGAGCGCTCGCTCCGTGTCCTCGACGGCACAATCGCGGCTTTCGATGCCGTCTCCGGCGTGCAACCTCAGTCGGAAACCGTATGGCGTCAGGCCGAAAAGTACGGTGTGCCGCGTATCGGTTACATCAATAAAATGGACCGCTCGGGCGCAAACTTCCTCGAAGCTGTCCGTATGATGCGCGATATGCTCGGCGCAAATGCCTGGCCTATCCAGCTCCCCATCGGTGCCGAAGAAAACTTCAAGGGCGTCATCGACCTCGTCAAGATGAAGGAAATACTTTGGCACGACGAGACTATGGGTGCCGAGTACGAAATTGACGACATCCGTCCCGAGCTCAAAGACGAAGCCGAAGAGTGGCGCGACAAGCTCCTTGAGGCGCTCGCCGAGCTCGATGACGACTTTATGGAAAAGTACTTTAACGACCCCGACGCCATCACGGAAGACGAAATCAAGGCCGTCATCCGCAAGGGTACTGTGGGCTTGAAGTTCAATCCCGTCCTCGCCGGTTCTTCCTTTAAGAATAAGGGGGTTCAGACACTGCTCGACGCTGTCTGCGCTTATCTCCCTTCGCCCATCGATACCCCGTCCTTCAAGGGTAAAGATCCCCGTGACGAAAGCATTGAGATCACGCGCAACGTAGGCGAAGACGAACCTCTCGTGGCTCTTGCGTTCAAGATCGCCACCGACCCCTATGTAGGTCGTCTCTGCTACTTCAGAGTGTACACCGGTCACATTGATGCCGGCAGCTATGTGTACAACAGCCGTACCGAGAAGAGGGAACGCATCAGCCGCCTTTTCCAGATGCACTCCAACCACCAGAACCCGATGGAAACCATCCATTGCGGTGATATCGGTGCCGGTGTGGGCTTCAAAGACATCCGCACGGGAGATACGCTCTGCGACGAAAACAACCCGATCACGCTCGAAAGCATGGAATTCCCCGACCCTGTGATCTCTGTGGCCATCGAGCCTAAGACGCAGAGCGATATGGATAAGCTTGACGTCGGTTTGGCCAAGCTCGCCGAAGAAGACCCGACCTTCCGTGTCCAGACGAACGAAGAAACGGGTCAGACCATCATCAGCGGTATGGGTGAGCTTCACCTCGAGATCATCATCGACCGTCTCAAGCGCGAGTTCAAGGTTGAGTCCAACCAAGGCAAGCCGATGGTTAGCTACAAGGAAGCCATCACCGAACCCGTCGAGATTCGCGAGACCTACAAGAAGCAGACCGGTGGTCGTGGTAAGTTTGCGGACATCATTGTCCGCGTTGAGCCCGTTGATCCCGGCTTCGAAGGTGCTCTGCAGTTCGTGGATGAAGTGAAGGGTGGTAACATCCCCAAGGAATATATCCCCTCCATCCAGAAGGGTTTCGAACGCGCTATGAAGAACGGCGTCCTCGGCGGTTATCCTGTAGACCAGCTCAAAGTCACCGTGATCGACGGTTCGTTCCACCCCGTCGACTCCGACCAGCTCTCGTTTGAAGTCTGCGCCATCAACGCCTTCAAGACTGCTTGTGCCAAGGCCAGCCCCGTCCTCCTCGAACCGATGATGAAAGTCGAAGTCGTTACTCCCGAAGAAAGCATGGGTGACGTGATCTCCGATATGAATAAGCGTCGCGGTCAGGTCGAAGGTATGGACTCTTCCAGCACGGGAGCGCGCATCGTCAAAGCTATGGCGCCGCTCAGCGAGATGTTTGGCTACGTAACCGACCTCCGTACCATTACTTCGGGTCGTGCTACGTCCACGATGTCATTCGACCACTACGAAAAAGTCTCCACCGGTATTGCCAAGGCAGTCCTCGAAGAACGTGACGGTCGCGTGGATCTTTTGAAGTAAGCAAGTCTTCAAATTCAGAGAGAGAATAAAATTTTACCATCCACATTTTCTAGAGAGAAAATAATATGAGCCAAATCATACGCATTAAGATCAAGTCTTATGACCACGCACTCGTGGATAAGTCCGCTGAGAAGATCGTCAAGGCTGTCGAACCCACCGGCGTGCAGATCAAGGGCCCGATCCCTCTGCCTACCCACAAGCGCGTATTTACCGTGAACCGCTCTACTTTCGTCAATAAGAAGAGCCGTGAGCAGTTCCAACTCCACACTTACAAGCGTCTCATCGATATCGTGAATGCCACGACGACGACTGTGGATGCCCTTGCACGTCTCGAACTGCCGAGCGGTGTGGATATCGAGATCAAGACCGATCTCTAATGTAACGACGGCTTTTGCCGGATGCTCTTGGAAAGATAAATTTTGGTACCGTGCAAAGTCCCTTCGACCTACGTACCGCGCGCTCTCGCTATGTCCGTATGAGGACGGGACTTGGTACGTACCGAAATTTTTCAGCCGACTGACTGCATCCGAAACAATTGCCGACACCCCGCATAATTTTTATTCAACATAACAATCAAACTGAAATGCCAGGATTAATAGGAAAGAAAATCGGAATGACTTCCGTTTTCAGTGCCGAGGGAAAGAACATTCCATGCACTGTTATCGAATTAGGTCCTTGCGTCGTTACTCAAGTCAAGACTTTGGAAAAGGACGGCTATCAGGCCATCCAGGTAGGTTTCGAAGAAAAGAACGCGAAGCACACCACCAAGCAGCTTCAAGGTCACTTTGCAAAGGCAGGAGTAGCGCCCATGAGACACTTGGCCGAGTTCAAGAACTTTGATGCCGAATACAAAGCCGGCGACGAGATCAAAGTCGACATCTTTGATGGCGCGGATTTCGTTAACGTCAGGGGCATCAGCAAAGGTAAGGGATTCCAAGGCGTCGTTAAGCGCCACCACTTCGGCGGTGTCGGTCAGACGACCCACGGTCAGAAGAACAGGCTCAGAGCACCGGGTTCCATCGGTGAGTCCTCTACTCCGTCTCGCGTGTACAAAGGCCTCCGCATGGCGGGTCAGGACGGCAACAGACGAGTTACGATCCACAACCTGCGTGTGATTAAAGTAATGCCCGAACACAACGTCCTCCTCGTCAGAGGATCCGTCCCCGGTGCAAAAGGTACTATCGTAGTAGTAGAACGCTAAGCAAGAAAATGGAAATAAACGTACTCAAAATAAACGGCGAAGATACCGGCCGCAAGGTGACGCTCGAAGATGCCATCTTCGGGATCGAACCTAATGATCACGCCATTTACTTGGATGTGAAGCAATACCTCGCACACCGTCGTCAGGGCACTGCCAAGACCAAAGAAAGAAGCGAAAACGCACACTCTACGCGTAAGCTTTTCCGTCAGAAGGGTACCGGTGGCGCACGTCGTGGCGACATCAAGAGCCCGATCGTGAAGGGCGGGGGTACGATCTTCGGACCGAAGCCCAGAGTGTACGACCTCAAGGTCAATAAGAAAGTCAAAAGACTGGCACGCCTCTCCGCACTCAGCTACAAGGCTAAGGACAGCGAAATCCTCGTCGTGGAAGACTTCTCCATGGAAGCACCCAAGACCAAGGAATTCGTCAAGATCCTCAAAGGTCTCAACCTCAATGAGAGCAAATCGCTTTTCCTGATGGACAACGCAGACGTGAATGTACTCAGAAGTGCACACAATATCCCCGGCGTATCCATCGAGAGGGCTGAGCAAGTGAATACGTACCGTATCCTTGATGCCCGCAAGCTCGTCTTTACCGAAAGCGGTCTCAAGAAACTCGTAGAAGTGCTTAATGCTTAAGCCGAAAGAAAGGATATAGAATATGGGAATACTTATAGCTCCGATCATTACCGAAAAGCAGACCGCGGTGACCGAAAACACTCCGAACCGTTACGGCTTCAAGGTAATCCCTTCTGCAACGAAGTTTCAGATCAAGAAGGCCGTAGAGGATATGTACGGCGTGAACGTTAAGAGCGTGAATACCATCAACTACGACGGGAAGAAGTACCGCCGTTTCACCAAAGCAGGTGTCATCAGCGGTTCCAAATCGGCTTTCAAAAAAGCCATCGTCACGCTCGCAGAGGATCAAACCATCGACTTCTTCGAAAATATCTAATAGACTATAATGGCAATTAGAAAACTAAAGCCCACCACACCGGGGCAGAGACATAAGATTATTGGTTCATTCGAGAACATCACTGCGAGTGCACCAGAGAAGTCTCTTGTAGTCGGCAAGCGCAAAACCGGCGGTCGTAACAACACCGGTAAGATGACTGCCCGCTATATCGGCGGCGGTCACAAGCAAAAGCTCCGCAACATCGACTTCAAGAGAAGGAAAGACGGCATCCCCGCAACAGTAAAGACCATCGAGTACGATCCTAACCGCTCGGCTCGCATCGCGCTCCTTTTCTATGCGGATGGAGAAAAGACCTATATCATCGCTCCCGATGGGCTTAAGGTCGGCCAAACAGTGATGAGTGGCGAAAACGCAGCTCCCGAAGTGGGTAACGCCATTCCTATGGGTAAGATCCCCGTGGGTACCGTGATCCACAACATCGAGCTTCGCCCCGGACAAGGCGCCAAACTCGTGCGCTCTGCCGGTACTTTTGCCCAACTGACGAGCCGCGAAGGCTCTTACGTGGTCATCAAGATGCCTTCGGGTGAGACCCGCCGCATCCTCTCGGCTTGCAAAGCAACCATCGGCTCCGTAGGTAACTCCGATCACGCCCTCGAAAGAAGCGGTAAAGCAGGTCGCTCCAGATGGCTCGGCCGCCGTCCCCGCAACCGCGGCGTAGTGATGAACCCTGTCGATCACCCCATGGGTGGTGGCGAAGGACGTGCATCCGGTGGCCATCCCCGCAGCCGTACGGGTCTGTATGCCAAGGGCCTTAAGACCAGAGCTCCGAAGAAGCAGTCCAATAAGTACATTATCGAACGTGCTTCGTCCAAGAAACGCAAGTAATACTTTTTTCCCCGTATAACTAAACTGATAAGAATATGAGCCGTTCACTCAAAAAAGGACCATTCATTGATGTGAAGCTGGAGAAGAAAGTGCTTGACATGAATGAAAGCGGCAAAAAGAACGTCGTCAAGACCTGGAGCCGCGCCTCTATGATTTCACCTGACTTCGTAGGCCACACTATCGCAGTGCACAATGGGAATAAGTTCATCCCCGTCTTCGTGACCGAAAATATGGTCGGACACAAGCTTGGAGAATTTGCACCCACCCGTACTTTCCGTGGTCACAGCGGTAACCGTAAAAAGTAATCGAAGAGATCCTTTTTACCACTGAAAGTAATCCAAGAACATAAGAGAAACAACTATATGGGTCAAAGAAAAAAACTGTCCGCAGAACGCCGCAAGGAGGCGCGGACTACTCAATACTTTGCCAGCCTCAGAAATATCCCTTCCTCTCCCCGCAAAATGCGCCTCGTAGCCGATATGGTGCGCGGAATGGAAGTGAATAGGGCTCTCGGTGTACTGCACTTTTCCAATAAAAACGCTTCCCGTGACGTCGAAAAGACACTCAAGAGCGCTATCGCCAACTGGGAGCAGAAGAACGAACGCAAAGCTGACGAGGGTGAGCTCTTCATCTCCAAGATCTTCGTGGACGAAGGTGTCACACTCAAAAGAATGCGTGCACGTGCACAAGGCCGCGGCAACAGAATCAGAAAGAGAAGCAATCACCTCACTGTCTTCGTAGACACTAAGGCTGTAGATAACAAGAAAGCACACAGAGATGGGACAGAAGACTAATCCAATCAGCAACCGCCTCGGCATCATACGCGGATGGGATTCTAACTGGTTTGGCAAGAAAGCGGATATGCCCAAAGCCATCCTCGAAGACCACAAGCTTAGAACCTATCTCCAAGCGCGTCTTGCCAAAGCAAGCGTCTCGAAAATCGTCATCGAGCGCACCCTCAAGCTCATCACGATCACTATCTGCACCGCACGTCCCGGCTACATCATCGGTCGCGGCGGTACGGAAGTCGACAAGCTCAAGGAGGAACTCAGGAAGATCACCGATAAGGAGGTTCAGATCAATATCTTTGAAGTTCGCAACTCAGAGAATGATGCCGTAATCGTGGCAGACAGCATCGCTCGTCAGCTCGAAGGTCGTATGAACTACCGTCGCGCCGTCAAGCTCGCCATCTCCAACAGTATGCGTGCCGGTGCCGAAGGCATTAAGGTTCTGCTCTCCGGCCGTCTCAATAACGCCGAAATGGCGAGAAGCGAGATGTTCAAGGAAGGGCGTACGCCTCTGCACACTTTCCGCGCCGACATTGACTACGCGCTCGATCCCGCTCTCACCAAAGTGGGGCTCATAGGCGTGAAGGTTTGGATTATGCGTGGCGAAGTGTACGGCAAACGTGACCTCGCTCCCGACTTTACTGCGAAAGACAACGGACGTCGCCCCGGTAACGCCCAAGGTCGCAACGACAGACGCGGTGGCCGCGGAGGTCGTCGTGGAGGTCGCCGCGGAGGTAACCGCAACGCCGAACGCGAGTAATCCGCCTCGTCATTTCAAACGAATAGTTGAAAAGACAGGAAGTAAGATATTTATTTGACATATAAAGCGACTTCGCTCCGAGGTTCGTCCCGAAGGTCGACAGGGTTGCTTTATCAGATACAAAGAATACAATGTTACAACCAAAGAAAACCAAATTCAGGAGGATGCAGAAAGGCCGTGCCAAAGGCAATGCTATGCGCGGCAATCAGCTCGCATTTGGCTCTTTCGGCATAAAGTCCCTCCAGACGAAGTGGATTACCGGTCGTCAGATTGAGGCCGCGCGTATCGCTGTAACTCGTTATATGCAACGTCAGGGTCAGGTCTGGGTGCGTATTTTCCCGGACAAGCCTATCACCAAGAAGCCTCTTGACGTACGTATGGGTAAGGGTAAAGGTAACCCCGAGGGCTTTGTTGCTCCGGTTACGCCCGGCCGTATGATCTTCGAAGTCGAAGGCGTATCTTACGAGGTGGCAAAAGAAGCACTTCGCCTTGCTGCGCAGAAGCTTCCCGTGACCACCAAGTTCGTCGTGCGTCGCGACTATGATTTCTCTAAGTAATCATTCGTCCTTATAAATGAACCTTTAGAGAGATATAGAATAAAGATATGAAGACAAAAGAACTAAGAGATCTCACCATTGGCGAACTCCGCGAAAGAGTAGCTACTGAGACCGTCGCTCTCGACCGTATGAAGATGAATCACAGCGTTTCTCCGCTCGACCGTCCCCATACCCTCACCGAGAAGCGCAAGGAAGTGGCTCGTCTGAAGACCGTTCTTCGCGAGAAGGAGCTTGATGAGGCTGTAAACAACTTATAAGAGAGTCGCTCTGACAGACTATGGAAGAAAGAAATTTAAGAAAAGTAAGACAGGGCGTCGTCGTAAGCAACAAGATGGACAAGTCCATCGTCGTTGCCGTTCGATGGAAGGAAAAGCACCCTATGTACGGTAAGTTCGTGAACAAGACCAAGAAGTACCACGTTCACGACGAAAAGAACGAATGCGGAGAAGGCGACGTCGTCCGCATCATGGAGACCCGCCCCCTCTCTAAGACCAAACGCTGGAGACTCCTCCAAATCGTAGAGAAGGCGAAGTAATCACTAACCATAGACAGTATTTAACTTAAGCGTATGATACAACAAGAATCAAGACTGAATGTAGCCGACAACAGTGGCGCTCGCGAAGTGCTCTGCATCCGGGTACTTGGAGGTACGCGCCGCAGATATGCGTCTATCGGTGACATCATCGTCGTCAGCGTCAAGAGCGCCATCCCCAATGGTGACGTCAAGAAAGGCGCTGTCTCCAAAGCCATCATCGTCCGCACCAAGAAGGAAATCCGCCGTCAGGACGGTTCCTACATCCGCTTCGACGATAATGCTTGCGTACTCCTCAATAATGCGGGCGAAATCCGCGCTTCCCGTATCTTCGGTCCTGTGGCTCGCGAAATCCGTGCCGTCAATATGAAGATCGTTTCTCTTGCCCCCGAGGTGCTCTAAGAGATTTTTCTTCGCTCCCGGCTTTTCCCGCGGGAGAAGATGAGTGGCGAAGCACTTTTTAACCAATAAGAGAAACAAAAGCAAGAGAAAGCATATTATGAGCAAGTTGCACATCAAAAAAGACGACATCGTTTTCGTCAACGCAGGCGACGACAAAGGCAAGACCGGTCGTGTACTCAGCGTGGACACGAAGAAGAATCGCGCCATTGTCGAGGGGCTGAACTACGTCACCAAGCGTACCAAACCCTCCGCAAAGAACCCCCAAGGCGGTATGGTCAAGGTTGAAGCAGGGATCCACATCTCCAACCTCCAACCCGTAGACCCTTCCACCAAGAAACCCACTCGTGTTCGCCGTCAGAAAAACGACAAAGGCAAGTCCGAGCGCGTCTCTACTGCAGGGAACAAACTCTAAGCCTCTTAGAGCGATAGATTATTAGAAACATCACTTGAAGACTACAATCATGTCCACAGTAAATAGTGTACGCAAGGACTACCAAGAGCGCATTATTCCGGCCTTGATGAAGACTTTCAGCTACACCACGCCCATGCAGGCGCCCAAGCTCGAAAAGATCGTCATCAACCAAGGTCTCGGAGCCGCTACCGCTGACAAAAAACTCATCGAAGTGGCCTCTAAGGAACTCGCGCTCATCACCGGTCAGAAACCTGTCGTAAGATATTCCAAGAAAGACATCTCCAACTTTAAGGTCCGCAAAGGTATGCCCATCGGGGTGATGGTTACGTTGCGCAGGGATCGGATGTATGAGTTCCTCGAGAGACTCATCCGCATCGCACTGCCCCGTATCCGTGACTTCAAGGGCATTAAGAGCAGACTGGACGGTCAGGGTAACTATACCCTCGGTATCGAAGAGCAGATCATTTTCCCTGAAATCAACCTCGACTCCATCACGAAGATCATGGGTATGAACATCACGTTCGTCACCACTGCCAATACGGATGAAGAAGCGTTTGCGCTCCTCAAGGAATTCGGTCTCCCCTTCCAGAAGAAAGACTAATCAAGATTAGAGAGAAAAATTAAGCATGGCAAAAGAATCAATGAAAGCGCGCGAGCGCAAAAGAGAACGCCTCGTCGCAAAGTACGCCGCTAAGCGTGCTGCTCTCAAGGAAGCTAATGACGTCGAAGGCCTGCAGAAGCTCCCTAAGAATGCAAGCCCCGTCCGTCTTCACAACCGTTGCAGCATCACGGGACGCCCCAGAGGTTTTATGCGCCTCTTCGGCATCTCCCGCATCCAGTTCCGCGAAATGGCCGCCAAGGGTCTCATCCCCGGCGTAAAGAAAGCAAGCTGGTAATCGGGAATCCCGATTTCGGAAGACTTTAGGGGAGGTTCTTTCCTTAGAAAAAGACTTCTTTTTCGGGAAAGCCTATCCCACAGACAAACTTCGACCGTGCCGAGAGACAATCCCGGTACGGTCGAAGTTTTTTCTTTTCCGTTACCTCGCGGAAATAGAGAGGAGACCGCCGCCCGCCGGCGGGGTCGCATATAAGGTTCCGATATAATATATGA
>JASBZK010000053.1 GCA_029983505.1 Porphyromonas sp. | reverse complement strand
TGGGCTTTCTGACCCACAAAATATCTTTTCCGACTTTTACCGGACAGCAATAATTCCCAATAGACCTAAATTCGGCACTACATTTAGTGTAAAAAGTGCAATTCCCTTAAATCCCCGAAGAGAGTACACGAAATCCATAATTTTCCCCCTATGGAAAATACGTTCTTACCTCTCTCCTCTGAATGCACAACACTAAACACTTAAAAATAAGATGTATACAGTGTTTTAAGACTCTCCTGACCACCTTCTCCGAAGTCTTTTGCACTCTCTACTCCAACCCATTCTGTATCCAGATACCTTATCTTTCAAATATATTTCGTAACTTTGGGGCGTTGTTACAAGAGGCAAAGTTTAAGCTTATTGTGATTATGCCATAGTTGAAGGAAGTATAAAGTGTCTGTCCGAAACGGATCTTCGGTCACACTTTCTGTTTCTCTATTTAATCTCTAAAAGCAATCGGCTTAACCGCCAAAGGTATTACTTACTACTAATCATTCACAATCGTAGCAGTTTTATGAGGAAAACCACTTATTCGAGACTCCCCGACGAAGAGCGAAGCTGCACACACACACGGCTGACGCACTGACACAGCCGTGCGTTGACCGTAAGCGGTGGTGGACGTGCGTGCTTGTTGTGGTGGGGTTGCTGTTGCCTGCGTTGCCACTGAGTGCTCAGTCCGGAATATCCGGCACCGTACTGGACGAAACGGATCTCCCCATGGTCGGGGTGACCGTCCGCGTGGAGGGCACCGCCACCGGAGCCATAACCGACCTAGACGGTCATTTCAAAATTTCCGCGAAAGCGGGGAGCAAGTTGCTCTTCTCTTTCGTGGGCTACAAAAACCTGACACTGGATGCCAAAGAGGGCATGATCGTGAAGATGGTACCCGAAGCAGAGATGCTGGAGGGTGTCGTCGTTACCGGTATGGTGGCTCAGGACAAACGACTCTTTACGGGAGCCACCGACCAGCTCTCCGGAGAGAAAATAAAGCTTGACGGAGTGGCCGATGTCTCTCGCGGACTCGAAGGACGCTCCGCAGGGGTCTCGGTGCAGAATGTCTCCGGGACGTTCGGCACGGCGCCCAAGATCCGAGTCCGCGGTGCCACCTCCATTTACGGCAACTCCACTCCGCTCTGGGTCGTGGACGGGGTGATACAGGAAAACATAGTGGACGTGGGGCCCGACGACCTCTCCAGCGGGGATGCCGCCACACTTATCTCCAACGCCATCGCAGGACTGAACCCCGACGACATCGAGAGCTTCCAGATATTGAAGGACGGCTCCGCCACCTCCATATACGGGGCAAAAGCGATGGCAGGTGTGATCGTCATCACCACCAAGAAAGGGAAAGAAGGGACGGCGACACTGAGCTACACGGGCGAGTTCACGACCCGTTTCGTTCCCTCCTATGAGGAGTTCAACATCATGAACTCCCAGGATCAGATGGGCATCTACATGGAGCTCTACAAGAAAGGGTTCCTGAACTTCGCCGAGACCTACCGCTCCTCAGTAGCGGGGTATTCGGGAAGATGTACCAGCTGATCAACCAATACGACCCCATATCCCATACTTTTGGACTGCCGAATACCATCGAGGGCAAGACGCAGTATCTGCGTGCGGCGGAGCTGAGGAACACGAACTGGTTCCAAGAGCTCTTCAGCCCGGCTCTCATGATGAACCACTCCGTCTCCGCCTCCATCGGATCGAAAAAGAGCCAGACCTACGCTTCTCTCTCCGTGATGACAGACCCGGGCTGGATGGAAGCCAGCAAGGTGTCTCGCTATACCGCGAACGTCAATAATACCTACCACATCACGGACAAGCTCTCCACCAACATGATCGGGAACGTCTCTTTCCGCAAACAGATGGCTCCGGGCACATTGGGACAGGCGGTGGATCCCGTGAACGGTACGGTATCAAGAAGCTTTGACATCAACCCCTACTCCTATGCGATCAACTCGGGCAGGACACTGGATCCAAATGAGAGCTACCAGAGGAACTACGCACCTTTCAACATCCACAAGGAACTGGCAAATAACTATATGGATCTGCGCGTCCTCGACACTAAGTTTCAAGGAATGCTCGAGTATAAGCCGATCATGGGGATGACACTCCAAGGGGTGGCTTCACTCAACTACTCCACCGCCTTTACCGAAGACAAAATCACCGAAGACTCCAACCGTGCCATGGCCTATCGGGCAATGGATGATGCGGAGATGCGTCGGAAGAACTCTTGGCTTTACTCCGACCCGGACAACCCCAATGCACTTCCTATCTCCGTACTGCCTCAGGGGGGATTCTACGACGTGGGTCGCAATGAGATGTTCAGCACCTATTTCCGTGGATCCGTCCAGTACAATACGGTGTTTGACGACGTGCATATTATGAATACCTACGCAGGTCTCGAGTTCACTTCGCAGAGGAGAAGTCAGAACGCGTTCAACGGCTGGGGGATGCAATACAACCACGGTGAGACGGCATTCTGGGTGCCTCAAGCATTCAAGCAGATGAAGGAGCAAAACACCCCCTACTACGCACTGGTAAATACGCTCATCCGCAGCAACGCCTATTTCGCCACCGCTACCTACTCCTACAACGGAATCTATACGCTTAACGGTACTTTCCGCTACGAAGGAACGAACCTCCTCGGCACGAGCCGTACCGCCCGCTGGCTCCCCACTTGGAACATCTCCGGGGCATGGAATGCCTCCGACGAACCGTGGTTCAAGGATAACTTGAAGAAAGTCCTCAGCCACTTCACCCTGAAGACCTCCTACTCTCTAACCGCGGATGCCGGGAACCTCTCCATGGCCAACGCCGACCTCGTCATCAAAGCGAACACGCCTTGGAGACCCTCTGCGGCACAGACTTCGGAGACTGCACTGAGACTCGAGGCACTCGCGAACGAAGACCTCACGTACGAGAAGAAACATGAGTTCAACATCGGTGCCGACCTCGGTTTCCTAAGCAACCGCATCAACCTCGCCGTAGACTGGTATACCCGTAATAACTTCGACCTCATCGGGGTAATCAACACCGAAGGGGTGGGCGGTATGAACCAGCGCTTCGGAAACGTGGTGACGATGAAGTCCCACGGGGTGGAAGTCTCCCTGAGTACCCGCAACATCGAGACAAAGGACTTCCGGTGGACGACCGACTTTATCTTCGGCTACAACGCCAATCAGGTTACTTCACTCGACACCCGCACACGACTGATGAGCTTCATCACCGGTACCGGTTTCGCACGCGAAGGCTATCCTGTACGAGCCCTCTTCTCCATGCCTTTTGCCGGCCTCGACAACAACGGTCTGCCTACTTTCACCGGAAAAGACGGGCTCCTCATCAACCACACCAACTACATCTCGGCACTGAACTTCCAAGAGTCCGACCCCGCCAACCTCGACTTCCTCAAGTACGAAGGTCCGACTGATCCCACCATCAACGGCTCTTTCGGAAATCTCTTTACCTACAAGAATTTCCGTCTGAATGTCTTCTTCACCTACTCCGGTGGCAACGTGATCCGTCTCGACCCCGTCTTCTCCTCGTCGTACAACGACCTGGAAGCGACACCCAAGGAGTTTGAGAACAGATGGCGCTTCGCGGGCGACGAGAAGCACACCGACATTCCGGTCATCGCCAATAGAGAGCAGGTCACCGAAGTGCAGGGCATCCGTCAGGCATACAGTGCCTACAACTACTCCACTGCACGCGTCGCAAAAGGAGATTTCATCCGTCTCAAGGAAATTTCTCTTACCTATAACTTCCCCAAAAGCTGGATAGAAAGACTTGCCCTCAGCAACGCATCTCTGAAGCTTCAAGCCACCAATCTCTGGCTCATCTACTCGGATTCCAAGCTGAACGGACAAGACCCCGAGTTCTTCCGCGCGGGCGGCGTATCTGCGCCTGTCCCCAGACAGATTACGGCCACCGTCAGACTCGGCTTCTGATGTCGAATGGACAGATTCCACTCGATGATACGACATTGACTTGTATCTACTCTTTAGTATGAAAAAGATAACACTTTCGACCATTCTCTGCCTCTCCGGCATCCTGCTACTCACAGGATGTGATTCCTTCCTTGACGTGGAGCCGGACAGCCGCACAAAGATTGATCAACCAAAAAAAGTAAAAGACCTCCTTGTGAATGGTTATCCCACGGTGGGTACCATGCCCCTTTTCGAACACCGTACGGACAACTATCAAGATAACGGATTCAACTACTCCTCCGGAAGCCCCTTTATCCAGAAAAACTACTTCTGGCAAGGGGTGGATGACAACATCAACGAATCCAGCGAACAGCTCTGGCAGAACTGCTACGGCTGTATCTCCGTGGCCAACCTCGCCCTCAAGTCCATTGAGGAGATGGGGACTCCCGACGAACTGCTTCCCTATAAAGCCGAAGCACTCCTCCTGAGAGCCTACAACCACTTCGTCCTCGCGAACGCTTTCTGTCTTCCGTACAGCCCATCGACTGCCGCTAACCATCTCGGAGTGCACTATATGAAAGAGCTGGAGAGCAAGATCGGTCAGCACTACGACCGCGGTACGCTCGCTCAGACCTATGCGGAGATAGAAAAGGACATTCTCGAGGCGTTGCCTCTGGTGGATGACGAAGTATTCCAGGTACCCGCCTATCACTTCAACAGCCGTGCCGCGAACTCGTTTGCCGCAAAGTTCTTTCTTTACTCGGAGAAATGGCAGAAAGCGGTCAAATACGCGGATCTGGCTCTCGGACGCAATCCGGAGAACTATCTCTATGACTATGCCGGGATTACTGCAAAAATAGGTTCCGACTTAGCCTCTTGGCCGGTCGTCTACTCGTCTTACGAAGATCCGGCAAACTTCCTGATTACTCCGATCACTACCGGTTTCCTCGTGGAGATCTTCAATGCACCCCGATACGGACATGCCGATGCGATAGCTTCGGAGCAGACGACCAACGGTCCCGGACCGTGGAGTACGGCGGCTCAAACGGCATTGCCCGTCTTTGCACCCATCATGCTCGGCAACTCCCAAAATATCTACCTCGTGAAGTACTATCCGATGATCGAGTGGCTGGACAGACTTGCCGGCACTGGTTATTACCACACAGGTTATATCCCCTTCAACGGCGACGAGACACTCCTCTACCGTGCAGAAGCCAACGTGATGCTGAAGAATTACGACACGGCGACCAAAGATCTCGGAATGTGGTACAAGGCATTCGGGGCACCGAATATCGACTACTCCACTAAGTTAATCACGGACTTTTATCAGGCACGGGTCACCAAAAACAGCCCGGTTACCAAGCCCCTGAATCCTGCGTTTACCATTGAAGCAGGTACACAGACGCTCCTGATGCACGCTGTACTGCACGCACGCAGGATCGAGACTCTGGAAAGCGGACAACGCTGGGAGGACATTCGTCGGTACGGCATCGAGATCACCCATAACGTGGTGAACGGTGTCCCCATGACCCTCACCAAGGACGACCCCAGAAGGGCGCTTCCGATACCGCTCATCAACGAAGCCGCCGGTGTGGAACCCAATCCTACCAAGTAACTATTCGCCACATGAAGACCCTCTCGTTTTTTCAAAGAAAACTTATCCTTACATCACTCTGGAAATGAATACCGTTTTTAGAACTATAGGTCTCCCATTGACACTTTGCGGTCTGCTGTTCGGGATTTCGCTTTCGGGTTGTGACGATCGCAACGCTCCGGACTCCGACATCACGACCATCGACATGGGCGAGCAAGTCTCCAACCCGTTCACCACTTGGTTGATGGACAGTATCCAAAAGCCCTACAACATCGAGTACATCTATAGAACCGAACCAAGGGAAATAGACCACTCCTACATGCTTACTCCGGTAAAACTGGACAAGAGCATGATGCTGGCCAAGGCATTCAAGTACGTCTGGCTGGAAGCGTATGATCAGGTGGCGGATATTTCCTTCACCCAGGCCAATGTCCCCCGTATCATCATGCCGATCGGTTCTCCCGCTTATGAGGACAATGGTACGTACACCCTGGGGACAGCAGAGGGCGGTCTGAAGGTGACTTTCTATGCCGCGAACCTATTCGACCCGGCGTCCCCCACGGATATGAACCGTCTCTTCTTTCACACGATGCACCATGAGTTCGGGCATATTCTGCACTCTGCCAAAGCCTACGATGTGCGTTACGTGGAGATCAGCAAGACGGACTATGACCAGAACACCTGGCAAAACAGGCTCGAGTCCGCATCCGCACAAATGGGCTTCATCACCCCCTATGCCGGTAGTAACTCCGAGGAAGACTTCACAGAGCTCGCCGCCAACTACATCACCATGTCCACCGAGAGACTGAACGAAGTACTCCGGATGGCGGGTGAAAACGGTGCCGACGGTCGCAGGAAACTGGAAGAGAAGATGGTCATCATGAAAGACTACATGCTTACTGCTTGGGGTATAGACATGGACGAGTTGCATGCCGATGTGCAGAACCGCACAGCTAACGTCTCCAAGATGAAGCTGATTCTCGACCCGTGGCAGGAGATGCTCAGAGCCGCGGAGAAAAACGGAGCAAGAGCCACTCTGCCTCCGCTTAAGGCCGGCATCAATAACCTCCTCGATGTGGATCGTGCCGCCAAGGCTTTCTACCTCCAAAAGGAACTGCTTCAAGCCCCCGCCATAGAGTACACCACCGATCAGGCGGTTCACGCTTCCAATCTAAAGGGATACCACAACCCCAATTGCCAGCGCATCCTTCAGCTCTTCGACAGCGAAGCGTACGCAAGGATACAGAAAATAAGCGAAGAGGGACATTGATGCCGAAAAGAACCACAGTTTCTCATTGATTTGCGATATACTACGATATGAAAATAAAACCCTACTTTACCCACCGGATATCCCTTACTCATCGTATACTGAGCGGTGCGGTGGCGGGGATGTTGACCCTTACCCCTTTTCTTCTTTCTTCCTGCAAGGATACCAATGATCCGTTTGGCGGGAAGAGCTCCACGGAGCGTGTCTCGGAAGAAATGAAAAACGTAAGAGAAGTACTGGTCGCTCAGAAAGAGGGCTGGGTACTCAAGAATGTTCCGGGACCCAATAAGAACTTCGGAGGCTACAACATTCTGGTGAAGTTCATGGAGGACGGAACCGCCCTTGCCACCGGAGAGCGAGAAGCCGCTGACGGCACCATTGACTGGGAAAAAGGCTCCTACGAGATCCGCGACGACCAAGGCGTCGTAATCAGTTTCCCGAGTTACCTGGCTCCCATTACCTATTATGCAGACTCCGACGTAGGCTATGGTGCCGGCACGGGCAAGGGCTATCAAGGAGACTACGGCTTTGTCGTGCAGGAGATCACCGACGACAAGCATATCCTCGTGGAGGGACGCACCTCCATGAACAAGATGGAGCTCTTCGTCCCCGACAACGGCACGCCCGAGGAGTACCTCCAAAGAGTAATGGACTACCGCTCCACAGCCTCCAACTTCGAAGCACTCTATGAAGCCAAGTCCGACGGCTGGATCGGCACCCTCAATGGAAAAGAGGTGCTTCTCATCACCAGTCCCGATTACAACCGCTTCGTAGTCGCGGATCCCAATAACCCGTATGCAGAACAAAGCTTTCTCTCCTATTTCTTCGGAGAAGACAAGCTCGAACTCGTGTGGCCCTACAGCGAAAACCCCACTCCGGAGGAAGAGGCTTTCATCAACACCACCACTCTGGCTCCTTTCAGGGGGGTGAAAAGTTTGTCTTACAACCCCGAAACTTCCGTATGGACGACCGACACGGGTGTGGAGTTCCGTCCCCACGTAGATCCGGAGAGGGATGAGTACTCTAAGTTCCTCGGTCAGTACCTCATGCAGGTTCCGAGTACTTCGCTGATAGACTTCATGTACGTCATCTTGGATCCCGGTCCCAACCACACCTACATTGCACGGTCTCAGGTGAAAGAAAACGGAGAGAGATACATGGACTACGACTTGGTATTCCAGTGGGTCACTCATCAGGAACGGGATCCGGAGACGGATGAAGTCACCAAAGAATACAAGACACTCCGGCTTAGCGGTCAGAACGTGGTCGCAAATGGTCAGTCCTATGAGCTCGTCGTGGTCTCCAAAGCCGGTCGCATCTGGCGCGGTAACCGGTATGGTCTGGAAGCGGTGCCCGCGGTCAAAAAAGACGGCACACCCGATCCGGGTATGTTGCTTGGCGGAGCCTACACCTTGACAGACAACGGATCCACGGGGGCGGATCCCATCTTGGGTCTCATTACACTGAGAGGAAATACTCCGGTAACAGAGGGCATCAAGCCTTGGGCCATTTTGCCGGGGCAGACCGTGTTGCACAAAGCAAAGTCAAAAAAATAACCCTCTTCTCTATTTTTTAGGTTTACACCCATATCCAAATAGACACTATCGTCATGAAAAGGAATTTGACACTGATATATTCCCTCTTTTTTGCCCTGCTTGGGGTCGGCTTATCCTCGTGCGATAAGAAGATTTCCGACGAAGCTCCGTTCTCCGTCGGTCCCAAGATAACGGCCAGCACGGTTCACTTCGACCATACTTCTTCCAAGGGGTTCATCGAGTTCGAAGGTCAAAATGTGAACGTAGAGGTCAGTAAGGATGCCGATTGGCTCACCACTTCTCTCAGTAGCAACAGGGTTATTCTGCACGTGGCGGAAAATCTCACTCCCACGAACCGAGCCACAGAAGTAGTCCTCTCGGATGGAACCGGCAAAACCGGCATACAGGTGATCCAGACAGGCGTAAAGAATGTGCTGGATATCCCCGGGGCTGTCGAGTTCAAGGAAGAAGCTTCCACTCAGACTTTCCCTCTTACGATCTACAACAGTCTTGACATCAACGTTCCGGAGAAAGCAAAAAATTGGCTCTCCGTAACGCTCGGAACCAATAACCACCTTGCCGTTTCCGTGAAAGCCAACGAGACCACCAAGTCCCGCACCGCGGAAGTGACGGTCACTTCGGGGATGAACTCTGCCACCTTTACGGTCAGCCAGCTCGGCATCTTCAAGATCGAAGATGCAGACATCATCACTCAGGCTACCTGGAATAATATTCTGGGCGACTACATTTTCACCTCCACCGTCATCGGAGACGGTACCCTTGAGCCACAAGTAATAGAGGCTCCTGTCTCCTTGGTGGAACTAACCAAGAACCAAACTTTCCTCCTAAAGGGTCTCGCGACCGACTTGATTGTCAATAGATCCGGGGACAGCCTGACGATGGTCTTGGGGCAACAGAGGCTGCCACTGGATCCCTACCTGACTTTTCAGGTCACGGATGACACAGGGGGGGCGGTACTCTTAAACAGAGATCCGAGCGTGACTTTCTCGGCTCGTCATCAGATAGCGCAGGAACATCTGTACTACGAGTTCAAGACTCAGTACGAAGTAGTGGATATTGCCACGTACTTTGCCACAGGAGAGAGGATTCTGAAAAAGCTCACGGGATTTTTCATTTTCCATAACAATGCTCCCTACGAGGGGCCGGATCCCGATAATCCGAAACCCTACGCGATCTACAACTTCAAGCTCCGCAAAGTAGATCCCATCTCCAAGCCATAAATACATTAAGACAAAGTCTTCAAGCAATTCTTGACACAGCAAAGCGGGTTCGTCCAATCACGACGAACCCGCTTTGCCAATAGACATCCAAGAGCTATCGCCTCCTGAAACAGTATAAACTCGTCTCGAGAAAGTAAAGCAATCAGGTTTTCATATCAGACCTATAGGTCAAAAGTGTTGGTTCGACCGGTCGAGATGTCAGTAGTGGAGAG
>JASBZK010000052.1 GCA_029983505.1 Porphyromonas sp. | reverse complement strand
ACCTCGCCAACTCCGAGTGACGGTAGTCGGGGCGATGAAGAAAGTGAGAAAGGGACGTACGCAGGTCTGCATACGTCCCTTTCTCACTCTGAGTTACGTCCCTTTCTCTATCCGGGTGAAGTAAAGTCCCGGTATGGAACCGGGATTCCTTAATCTTCTGTGTTTTCTTCGGATGTCGGTACTTCGGCTTCTGCAGCTGCTTCCGCTTCTTTTGCTGCTTCTGCTTCGGCTGCTCTCTTAGCGGCCTCTTCTTCTGCTTTCTTGGCTGCGAGGGCTTCGGCGCGCTGTTTGTTCTTTTCGCGCTCTGCTTCCAGTGCCTTCTTAGCGGCTTCTACCTTGTTGGTTTCGTCCTTGGTGCGGACGGCTTCGACGCCGGCTTTCTTTTCTTTCATCCATTTGTCGAAACGGGCTTGAGCTTCCTCTTCGGTGAAGGCGCCTTTCTTGACGCCGCCCTGGAGGTGTTTCATCATCATTACGCCCTCGCGGCTGAGGAGACTTCTAACGGTATCGGATGGCTGAGCGCCTACATTTATCCAGTAGAGTGCGCGATCAAAAACGAGCTCTACGGCTGCGGGATTGACGTTGGGGTTGTACGTACCGAGCTTCTCGATGAAGCGACCGTCACGCGGTGCACGGCTGTCGGCAACCACGATCTTGTAGACGGGGTAATTTTTGCGACCGTGTCTTTGGAGCCTTATTACAGTGGCCATAGTCTGAAAATAATGTGTTTGAGAGTATGAAAAAGTATTATGAATACTGTGTCCGTCCCACGGTCTTCTCCCTTGAGGGTACACGACCCGGAGAGGTGAAACGTCCACGCCCGCAAAGATACCACTTTTTATCCGTTTTTGCACGCATTCTTTGTGCCTGCTCCGAAAAATAGCCGACTACAAAGCCTAAAAGAGATCGGGAGCCATCAGAAATCGGTCAGTTCTGCAATCGCCCTGTAAATGTAGGAGGTGGGAAGGCCGATGACGTTATTGTAGGAGCCGCGGACATCGTCTGCGGCCACCAAGCCGATCCAGTCCTGTATGCCGTAGGCGCCGGCTTTGTCAAGGACTTCACATCGACTTAAGTAGTAATCGATCTCTCTACCTGTCAGCGGGCAGAAATGGATCTTTGTCTCCACCGTCCCGCTTATTTCCTTTTGTCCCATAAGTACGCAGTACCCCGTATAGACCGTGTGCCATTTGCCCGAGAGTTCCCGGAGAAAAGACTTGGCTCGGTCGATGGTTCCCGGCTTCTCAAGTACCTGGCCGTCCAACGCCACGATGGTATCTGCCGTGATGAGGATATCTGTTTCCGCCAAAGTCCCGGTTAGAGCTTCGGCTTTCCTTTTTGCCAAAATAAGTGGCAAAGCGTCAGGCGCCACGTCGTCCGGATGGCTCTCGTCCGCGTCCGACGGTCTTACCTCAAAGTCGAAGCCGAGTCCCTTGAGGAGCGCGACGCGCCGAGGGGATTTGGAGCCGAGGATGAGGCGGTGTCCCTCCATAGCCCTGGCTAAAGGGTGCGCTACTTCGGGCGTCTTACCAGCCATAAGCTTCACTGCTTTTGATCCATTTGCCTTGTGCTTTGAGGACCTGCTCGAGGATGTCCCGGGCCACCCCTTCGCCTCCGATGACGGGGGAGATATAGTGGGCTATTTCTTTGACTTCCGGTGCGGCATCCGAGGGGCAGACGGCGAGACCCACTTCGCGCATTACGGGGAGGTCGGGGATGTCGTCGCCGCAGTAGATGATGTCTTCCGGGGCGATACCCGTCTTTGCGCAAAAGTCACGGAGGCAGGGTAGTTTGTCGTTGGCCCAGAGGTAGAGGTGCTTGATGCCGAGTGGCTCGAATCTGAGTTCGATCTGGTCGCCTTTGCCGCCCGTAATGATGCCCACGGTGAACCCGAGTTTGGCACATTGGGCGAGGGCGTAGCCGTCTCGGACGTTAGTGGTGCGGATGGGGCGCCCCGCGGGGTCCATATTCACGGTTTGGTGGGAGAGTACGCCGTCGATGTCAAAGATTGCGGCCTTGAATCGGGTGAGGTCTTGGGCTATTTTGCTCATATAATCAGGATAGGTTTTGGATGGATCGGGTAAGGAGGTCGTAGACTTCGGCAAGGGAGGGATCTTCTTTCCTCAGAAGGGCGAAGTGACGCTCTATAGTAAGCCTGTCTCTGCGGACTGCGGGACCGGTCTGGACGGTCTTCGGGTCGAAAGAGAGTGCTTTTGCGAGTGTCTCCGAGAGTAGGGGGGCGAGCGAGGAGAAGGGGATGGATGTGCCTTCGAGCGTCTTAGAGGCAAGGGCGTAGAGGTGGTTCACGAAGTTGCAGCCGAAGACGGCCGCAAGGTGAAGCCTTACGCGCTCTTCACTCGTGATGGTTCGGACGTTTTTGGCGCCTATGGCTTCGGTAAAAGTCTTGAGCGCAGCTCCCGCCTTGTCCGTATTGTACTCGAGGAAAAAGGGGACTTCGGAGACCTCGATCTCCCGCTTGTCGGAGAACGTCTGCATCGGGTAGAGTACGCCACGGTTCGGAATCGGAGCGAGTACTTCAAGGGGGGTACTCCCGGAAGTGTGCACTACTGGAATATCCAAGTCCCGGGGCAAGGCTTCGTTGATGACAGGGATGGCATCGTCCGTGACCGAGATGAGGAGCGCTTCGGCTCCCGAAGTCAGTGCTTCGCGGACGAAATCACCGAGCTCTGCTGTCGCTGTCGTCTCCAGCTTATGGGCAAGCGCCTCCGCATGTGCGTAAGTCCGGCTCCAGACGCCCGTGCAGGCGATGCCTCCGTGCACGATGGCGGGGGCGAGGTGTGACGGGACACGTCCGCTGCCGATGAGGGCAAATTTTTGCATAGCTGTTCTCGATTTATCGAAGTAAAAATAGCGCTCTTGATTTGGTACGGACCGAAAACTTATTTTATGTCCGTACCAAACTTTCGTCTCTCACGTACCTCGGAGAGCACCTTGGTACGTACCAAAAGGGTGGGGGACAGCACCACCTATAGAATCACGCTTCGTCTTCTGCGGCGGTGCGCTCTTCGTACTTGCCTACATAGACACGCTCCCACTCGATTTCGCGTTCCTTGGTGGCAAGGAGCGCCGGGTCCTGAGGTACGCCAATGGCGATGATGCAGAGTACGCCGTAGCTGTCAGGGAGGGAGAGGATCTCTTTGACTTTTTCTTCTGCATCTCCTCCGTCTGTCGTCTCGGTTTCGTGGATGTGGCTCCAGCAGGAGCCGAGTTCGAGCTCGGCGACCGCGAGCTGGACGTAGGAGGCGGCGATGGCGGCGTCGATGTAAGGGCGGGATGCCACGCTCTTGTCGGAGCAGACGACGATGGCGAGCGGCGCTTCTTTCACAAACTTACCGTGTCCTTTTTTCGCGACGCTCAGTGCTTCAAGTGTCTCGGGGACGTCCACAAGGACGAAGCGGACGGAGCGCGTGTTTTTGGCTGTCGGAGCGATGAGTGCCGTCTCCATAATCTCCGTGAGGTCTTCGGAAGAGATTTTCTCGGACGTATACTTGCGGATGCTGCGCCGCTTTTGGGCGAGGAATTTGATGGACGTCATATCGGTAGAGGTCGTTTGAAAGGGAGGGGGTTGGTTATCTATCTATCCGTCTTTAGGGAATGCTTGTAGGTCAGGTAGCCGTTGACGATGGCCAAGACACTGAGGACAAAGACGATAAAGAAGATGACTTGGGAGTGGCTTTGGGCAAAAGCCTTTTTGAGCTCAACGGGGACTTCGCCCACAAACCGGTTGCCGAAAAACTTGGCAGACAGAAATGCGGTGACCACCATACCGAGGCTGAGCCCGGAGGACTGCCCGATTTGGCGCATGGACGAAAGGGTCGCAGAGGCGGTGCCGAGCTGATGCTTGCCCACGGAGCTCATAATCGTATTCGAGAGCGGAGTGAGGAGTGAGCCGTAGCCGATGCCGCATACCGTCATCGAGATGTAGAGCCAGTACGGAGCCCACTCGAAGTAGACACAGAGGAAGAGCAGGAGCGACCCTATGGCATAAATGACTTGACCAAAGAGCGTCACCAGGCTCTGGTTGTGCTTGTCGCTCAGACGGCCGGAGAGCGGGGTCGTGATGCTCATCATGATCGCCTGTACCATTAGCAGAAGACCGGCTTCCGAAGCCGAATACCCGAGGAAGTTTTGGGCATAAAGGCTCAGCACGACAATGCAGATGAAAGAAGCCGCATAGATGTACCAACAGCTGAGGTTGGAGAGCAGGAAGAGCTTATTTTCGGTCAAAAGACTTGTGTCGAGCATTGGCTCATCCGTCTTCTTCTCGATGTGGTAAAAGACGACGAGCAAGATTGCCCCGACGAGGAAAAGGAAGCCCCAGGGCGTGGTTAACTCCGTCAGACCGCCGATGACTCCGCCCATACCGAGGGTGTAGACGACGGCACCTCTGACGTCAAACGGGTGAGGGTGTACCTTCGGGGGCTCTTTCAGATCTTTGAAAAGGACAAAGGCAAAGCCCCAAAGCACGAAGCTGAGTGCAGACACGACCCAAAACATCCAGTGCCACCCCATGGCATCGGTGATGATCCCTCCTAAAAATGGTCCCGCCGTCAGTCCGATGGAGACAATGGCAAGATTGACGCCGAGGATGAGACCCCGTTTCTCCTTCGGGAACGTTTTCGTGAGGATGGGGAAGACGGAGGCGTACAGCATAGCCGACCCGAGACCCTGTACGACGCGCGACGCGATCATAAAGCCCACACTCAGCCCCAAGGCACTCCCCGCATTCCCGAGACCGAAGAGGAAGAGCCCGGGAATAAAGAGCCTATATGGCCCCACTCGATCCGCCCATTTGCCAAAAGAGAGCAGGAGGACGGATGAGGTGAAGAGGAAGGCATTGACGACCCACATCTGGGTCACTTCGCCCACGCCGAAAGTCTTGCCGATGGACGGGAGAGCGGTATTTACGGAGGTGGAGATGAAGGGGTTTAGGAAACTGGATACGCTCAAGATGAGCAGAATGATCATCTTGGAGGGGACAAACGGCTTTTCACGCTTGGGAAAGAGTAGGGACATTGATCTTTTATCAAAAAAAGAGGCGAAAGAGACCCCGGGCAAAAGACCGGTTCCCCTCTCACCTCTCGTGTGTTTTCTGCGGAGCAGGAACGGAGCTCCGGTTAATCTTTTTCTTCGACTTCGGGCTGCTTGAAATCGATGAAGCAAAGACCCGCGAGTGCCGTACCGTAGCGCTCTTTGATCGTGATACCCTCGGTGATGAAGTTGAGCTCACCGAGATAGTACTGGGAGTAGGTCCTCTGGTGGAGATCCTCGATGACGCGGGTCAGGCGCGCTTCGAGCTCCTCGATGCGGTAGCGTCCGGAGACTTCGCAGACGAGACCGCCCACTTTTTCGTCAAAGTTCTCGTCCTTGTACATCCACGCGTAGATGACGCCGGCGGAGACATACTCGTCCTGCATCCCGTGAGAGACGGCAAGGATCGTCTTAAGCTCGGAGCCGAAGGGCGGCATATCCACTTCGTCCATGGACACAAGCTTGGCCGTGGCAGGAATAACGGACGAATAGGTCATGATGTTGAAGTCGGAAATGCCGGCATCAAACAGAGCCATGTGGTAGGACCCCGCATGCATTTCGAGATCGGACTCACCACTTCCCTTGGTGA
Source organism: Porphyromonas sp. (assembly GCA_029983505.1). Lineage (GTDB taxonomy): Bacteria > Bacteroidota > Bacteroidia > Bacteroidales > Porphyromonadaceae > Porphyromonas_A. Next base: position 4,908 of record JASBZK010000052.1, on the reverse strand, counting down.
TAAAAAAAGTGTTGGGGATCAAGTTCCCTACCAATTTGCTCATAGGCGTAATCTTTCAAAAGGGTATATATAATCGTTATGCAATATCCGTGTCGTGCGGAGCATCGGGACCTTCCTTTTTCAGTCCCTTTGTCGCACACAAAGTTACCAAAAAGAGGACAAACTCTCTCCGGGTTATCCGGGAGCTTGTCCTCTTTGTGGGGTATCCGCGAGGGATGGTTAGGCTTGAGATGGGGCTTGGGGCGCGTCTGGAGCCGGCTTTTTGCCGGATCCGGATCCGCGTTTGTGTCTTGGTTTGGAAGAGGTCTTCGGGCGATTTTCGCTTTTCTTTTGGGACTCTTCCTTTTGAGGCGTTTCTTCGACTTCGACGGTCAGGTTGTCCTCGTCTTCCTTTTGATCTTCGTCCTCGAGCAGGTGGGTCAGCTCATTGTGCTCTTTGTCGTAGAACGTGTACCCCAGCATCCCGAGCGACTCGTCCGCCTGAATGGAGATGTTGCGGGTGTACTTGTTCTTCCAGTCGCTTAGGAGCGACTTGCCGGCTATGCCCAAGATGCCGCCCGTGCTTTTGGTAATGTAGGCGGCGACAAAGGGGTGGACATTGAGCGTGAACTTCTTGATGCCTTCGCTGATGATCTTCTCGATCTTTTTCTCGAGCTCGTCGGTGAAGAAGATGGACGGCTGTACCTTCCCGGTGCCGAGGCAGGTGGGGCAGGTCTCTTCGGTCTCTATCTTCATCACTTGGCGTACCCGCTGCCTCGTGATCTGCATCAGACCGAACTTCGTGATGGGCAGTATGGTGTGCTTCGCTCTGTCGTGCTGCATACACTCCGTCATATACTCGAAGAGCTTCTGACGATTGCTCTGCTGAGCCATATCGATGAAGTCGATGACGATGATGCCGCCCATATCTCTGAGACGAAGCTGACGGGCGATCTCTTCGGCGGCAGAGAGGTTGACGTCGATGGCGGTCTCCTCCTGTTCGCTCGACCCTCGGGCACGGTTCCCGCTATTCACGTCGATGACGTGCATCGCTTCCGTTTGCTCGATGATGAGGTAAGCACCCTGCTTATAGGTGACAGAGGTCCCGAAGAGGTGCTTAATCTGCCTCGTGATGTTGAAGGCGTCGAAGATGGGCTTCTTGTCTTCGTAAAACTTGACGATACCTGCCTGTCCGGGATCTATGAGATCGATGTACTCGGCGATCTCTTTGACGAGTCCCCGGTCGTTGATCCAGATGTCCTTGAAGTTCGAGTTGTAGGTGTCTCTCAGTAGGCTGAGGGTGCGCGACGACTCTTCGTGCAAGAGCCTCTGGGCACTCGAGAGCTTGACCTGACCTGAGTTTGAACCCTTTTTCTTTCCTTCTTTGGGCGCTTTTTCCGCCTTTAAGGTCTCGGGGAGCGTCTTCTGCAGGTTCTCGACGGTGTTCTGCCACCGGTTGATGAGGGTCATCAGTTCGTGATGAAGCTCGGGGACCATCACACCTTGGGCCGAAGTCCGGACGATGACGGTGACGTTCTTCGGCTTGATGCTGAGGATGAGCTGCTTGAGGCGCTTGCTCTCCTCGCGGTTCGTAATCTTTTGGGAGACGGACACCTTATCCGAGTAAGGGATGAGTACGAGATAGCGTCCTGCGAAAGAGAGCTCTGCAGAGAGCCTGGGACCTTTCGTGGAGATGGCTTCCTTCGTAATCTGTACGAGAACCTCATCGCCTTGGGCGAGTTGGTCGGCTATGGCGCCTTCTTTTTCTAAGTTTTTCTCAAGCTGTACCTTCTCTCCGGAAAAGTCTTTTCCATACTTCCGCTCGGCGGCCAAAAAAGACTTGGCGGTGAGGAACCCGGCGCCTAAGTCCCGATAATGAAGGAAAGCCTCCTTCGGGTGACCGATGTCCACAAAAGCCGCGTTCAGTCCCGGCATCACCTTCTTTACCGTGCCGAGGTAGATGTCTCCCACGGAGTAAGCTATGTTTTGCTTCTCCCTCTGGAGCTCTACGAGGTTACGGTCCTCAAGGACGGCTATGGAGACCTCCTTGGGGCGAACGTCGATGATTAGTTCACTTTTCACGCGAGATGGTTAATAAAATAGGGTTTAGGATAATCCGAAAACACAAACCCCGATTTGCCGCACCTCACTCCTCTTGCGGTCTGGAGCCCAAACCGGAGTAAGAGAGCGTGACAAACCAAGGTTTAGTTGTTTCGGGGTGACATTTAGATGCGTCACAGAAGTTTCTCTCTATCGTGGAGAGGTGGGCTTACTTATGTTTGTGACGATTCTTACGCAGTCTCTTTTTGCGCTTGTGCGTAGACATCTTATGTCTCTTTCTTTTCTTTCCGCTTGGCATAATTCGTTATGATGTAGTTATTAAGTGATTGTATTTGTTAGGAAGGGTCTCCCTGATGGAGAGAAAACGGCTTCCTGCTTTGTCCCAAAAAGCCGGACGGCACTTCGCCGAATGGCGAAGCTTATTGCTTGTCCACTTCTGCCACGAAACTCTTCGCCGGTTTGAAAGAGGGTATGTTTCTTGCCGGAATCTGAAGCGTGGTGTTTTCCGCTATATTGCGAGCCGTCTTCGGCGCTCTGTGTTTTACGATAAAACTGCCGAATCCGCGAAGATACACGTTCTCGTTATTGATGAGGCTGTCCTTTACGACTGCCATCATCGACTCGACGGTGTCGAGCACCATCCTTTTTTCCAAGCCCGTTCGCTTGGAGATCTCGTTTACTAATTCTGCCTTAGTCATTTTATCGGTAAATGGATGTTTATTCCTTAAAAAACTGCGTGCTTACTGACGGCTTCGCCGTTATCCCGGGCTCTTTTTGCCTCTGAGTGCAATAATAGCGCCGTGACGGCAAAGATACCTTTTTCAATCGTAAATCCCTAATACTTACATTTCAAACTTTCGCACATCTTGCCCCCACATCAGCTTATTTCGAAGTGTGGCATAGTACGAATAGCTCTCCCCGAGGTGTGCCACGCGGACCTCCTTTTTGCTTTTTCGCACTCTTAGGAGCGTATGGTGCTTCATCGGCTTGCCTTTGCCGTCGATAGTGAGCAGGAAGGAGCCGTTGCGACTCGAGACCTCGACGCTGAGCTCCACGGAATCGGGGAGCACAAGGGGACGCATATTCAGTGAGTGGGGTGCTATGGGACAAATAAGCACCACCTTGGCTGACGGGTGCGTAATGGGCCCGAAGACGCTCATGGAGTAAGCGGTAGACCCTGTCGGCGTGGCGATATTCACTCCGTCCCCGACGTAATTGGCCATAAACTCTCCATCCACATGCGTCATCGCTTCGATCATCGAGGCCGTATCCCGCCTGAGGACGGAGACTTCGTTGAGCGCTTCGCCGATGACCGTCTCTTTGCCTTCCGGGTCTGCCTCGCTGACTTCGAGCATCGTGCGTATCTCTTCGGTGTACGCCCCGTCCAAGACCGGAGCCCACGACTCCATCAATTCTTCCGGCTGCATACTTGCCAAGAACCCCAACCTCCCTGCGTTGACTCCGAGTATGGCGGTCTCCGTCCCGGCCACAAGCTTGGCAGCTCTGAGGAAAGTGCCGTCACCGCCGATGCTGATGAGTAGGTCACAGGATGTTCCTTCGGACATCGGAGAGACGCTCCTGGCATTGCCGAGATCCACCCCCTGCATCATCAAAGCGGCAAAAAAGCGCGGCTCTATGAGCAACGTATGCCCTTCGGAGTGCTCAAGCACATACGCCATCAGCGCATGAGTGAGCGCTTCTCTCTTGGCATCGCGCTCGGCAGCGGCCACAAATCCTATGGTCATTCTTTTAGTTCGATTCCTTTGTTTGTGGGGGAAAAGTTTCCTCCTACCCCAGGGGTATTAGTAACGCGTCTTCAGAGGGACGTCCCTTTTTTCGTTGCCCGGAATAACGGTCGTATTTTGCTTGCGTTGCGTGACCGTCTGCCGGTTGCGATCGGGCACGGGAGTGGGTGCGTTCGTGATGCGCCCTCCGTTTGCGACAAAGGCGCGTACATTGGGAAGCTCGGCTTCGATGGCTGCGATGCGGCTTTCGTCACTGGGGTGGGTGCTCCACATATTGTTGCCCGAGTTTCCTCCCGAGTGTGCCGCCATTCTTTTCCAAAAATCGACTGCCTTGGTGTAATCGTACCCCGCCAGAGCCATAAGGTAAATCCCTATTTTGTCGGCTTCGTATTCGTGCTGACGGCTGTAGGGTAGATCCACGAAGTACTTCATCCCGGCGCTGTACGCCAGTCCGCCGATGACTTGCCCCATTGAGCCCAAAGTGCCGCCAAGTATGTTGCCCAAAACCTGTCCGCCCGCGTTCTGAAGGACCTGTGAACTCATCCGCTCATTTGCGTGCTTGGCCATCGCGTGTGCCACCTCGTGGGAAATGACCGTCGCCAAGTCGTCGTTCGTGGGGCAAAGCGGCAGCAACCCTTCGAAAACCACAATCTTTCCGCCGGGCATACACCATGCGTTCACTTGGGCGTCACGGATGAGGTTAAACTCCCAGCTGAACTTCGCTGCCTCCCCCGGCATCCCTGCGCTCGTGAGATACCGCTCTGTGGCGTTCGCGATGCGGCAACCGACGTTGAGCATACGCTGCGTGGCCGCCTTATTTTGGCTGATGGGTGCTGTGGAGATGAACTTGGCGTACTCCCGTGCCGATAAGCCCAGAATCTGCTCGTCGGACACTACGTTCACGCGACTGCGACCGCTCAGCGGTACGGACGAACACCCGGAGAACGCGACAGATGCAAGTCCAAGCACTATGGTTGCCTGCAGGATAAAATGCTTTATCATACTCGTGATTATTTGTCTTGTTTTAAGGAGAATGCACGTTTTCTCTCTCCCTCCTTTCTCCCTCTCACTTCTCAAAGATACCTTTTTTTGTAACCTCCGCCTAAACCCCCTCGAATAACAG
>JASBZK010000051.1 GCA_029983505.1 Porphyromonas sp. | reverse complement strand
TCGCAGCCCCGAAGGGGCGAGACCTGAGGCTGCGAGATATAGAGCTCTTCGAGCTCTCTTTCGTCGACCGCTGACGCGGTCTTCGTGCCGGGCTACCGAGATTCGGCTCCGTTTGGGTCGCCTGCCCCTACGGGGCAAGCGTCGAGCTGTTTTTGGGGGGAAAATTAGCTGAGACCTTCGATGTTGCCGTCCACGACGTCGATGACTTTGGCGTTGGGCTCTTCGGGAAGGCCGGGCATACGCATAATGTTACCCATTATGACGATGATCATCTCTGCGCCGGCATTGACGACGACGTCCTGAACCGTCAGTTCGAAGTCTTTGGGCGCGCCGTAGAGCTTGGCGTTATCGGTGAAAGAGTACTGCGTCTTCGCGATGCAGATGGGGAATTTGTCGAATCCCTGTTCCTCCAACTTCTTGATCTTCTTATTGGCCTTGAGCTCGTAGACGACGTTCTTGGCACCATAGACGCGTTCGGTCACTTTTTTGACCTTGCTCTTGATGCTCTCGAGGTTGTCGTAGCAGTAAACGAGGGGCTTGGAAGGATGGTTTTCGATGGTGTCCACGACGACTTTGGCAAGCTCGACGGCACCTTCGCCCCCTTCGCTGAATGCGTTATTGACCGCAAAAGCCACTTCCGCTTTCTTGCAGTGCTCGGCGATAGCCGCTATTTCCGCATCCGTGTCGGTCGGGAATCGGTTGATGCAGACGACGACGGACTGTCCGAAGTTGCGGAGATTGGCGATGTGGCGGTCCATATTCTCAAAGCCGGCTTTGAGGGCTTCGACGTTTTCGGTTTTGAGCTCTTTTTGGTCCATACCGCCGTGCATCTTGAGCGCCTGGGCTGTAGCGACAAGGACGGATGCGGCGGGCTGGATGCCTGCGTGGCGGCATTTGATGTCGAGGAACTTCTCGCCCCCGAGGTCGGAGCCGAAGCCCGCTTCCGTAATCGCATAGTCCCCGTAGTGCATAGCCATCTTTGTAGCCACGATGGAGTTACAGCCGTGTGCGATGTTGGCGAAAGGACCTCCGTGGATGAAAGCCGGCGTGTTTTCGGTCGTCTGGACGAGGTTGGGGTTCATAGCGTCCAAGAGCAGCGCCACGATAGAGCCGCCTACGCCGAGATTTTTGACGTGGAAAGGTGTGCCGTCCTTCTTGTAGCCGAGGAGGATGTTGTCGATGCGTCTGCGGAGGTCCGAGAGGTCGGTGGCGAGGGTCAGGATGGCCATAATTTCGGAGGCCGTGGTGATGTCGAAACCGGTCTCCCAGGGGATGCCGTTCGTGGTGCCGCCGAGTCCGGTAATGATGTAGCGGAGGTTGCGGTCATTGACGTCGAGGACACGTCTCCAGACGATTTCTTTTAGCCCGTTCTCGTTGTTGCGGTTGCGGAGGACGTAGTTGTCGAGGAGGGCGGAGATGGTGTTATTGGCACTCGTGATGGCGTGGAAGTCACCTGTGAAGTGGAGGTTGATTTTCTCCATCGGCAGCACCTGTGCGTATCCGCCGCCGGCGGCGCCCCCTTTCATCCCGAAGACGGGACCGAGGGAGGGTTCGCGGAGCGCCACGATGGCGTTTTTGCCGATCTTATTCATCCCGAGGGCGAGACCCACGGAGACGGTGGTTTTGCCGATACCCGATTTGGTCGGGGTGATGGCGGTGACGAGGATGAGCTTGCCGGGCTCCCGTTTTTCCTTTAGCACGTCCAGTTCGACCTTGGCCATATAGTGGCCGTAGGGGATGAGGTCTTTTTCCGCGATGCCGAGGGGCTCTGCGATCTCCCGTATGGGCTTGAGCTTCGTTTCTCTCGCGATTTGGATGTCGGTTTTCATGGTTTTTTGGAAATTAAACGTTTTTGGAATATGTAGTTTGTTTGGATTAGTCTTCCGTAAGAGGAGGGGTTTCTTCGTCCCGAAGTGTGAAGGAGAGCCGGTAGAGGGCGGAGGCGTCTTTCTCAAAAGCCGCCTTTCCGTCCAGAGCCACACGGATGTCCCAGAGGTAACCCTCCGTATCCGTGTCCGACTTCTCCGTCTCCGCGCCCGTGGAGCGGAGGAGCATCATCGCGGGGTTGATGAGGTCGAAGGGGAAACGGAGCCGGTAGCGGGCGTAGAGGGTGACTTCCCGCACCTCACAGAGGTCGAGGGCATCGCCGGCCGCAGTCTTGTAGGCGACGGCGAGACCGCCGGTGCCGAGGTTCACGCCACCATAGTAGCGCACCACGGTGACGGCGACGTTGCGCAGGTCACGGGAGATGATTTGACCCAAAATGGGCTTCCCGGCCGAACTCGAGGGCTCACCGTCGTCACTTGCGCGCTCTATCGCTTCGTCGTCCGTGCCGAGGCGGTATGCCCACGCGACGTGGCGGGCATCGTTGTATGCTTTTTTTACTTCTGCAACTATGCCCATAGCTTCTTCCACAGTGCTTGCGGGGAAAGCTCTGCCGATGAAACGGCTTCTTTTCTCCGTATAGAGGCTCTCGGATCCCGTTTCGGCTATGGTGCGGTAGGCGTTCATGCTTCTTTGCCGATGATGCGGCTCACGACAGGAATCCAATTCTTGCCATTGTCAGGCTTGTAGGTCACGAAGCCTTGCCTCCGTGCTTCCAAGGTGTTGGCCGCACCGTCGTCGAGGAAGAGGGTCTCCTCTGCCTTGATGCCTGCGCGCTCGAGGATAATTTGGAAGATGCGGGGATCCGGCTTGCACATCCCCAGCTCGTAGGAGAGGAACATCTCCTCGAAGTGCATCCGGATGGGTATGCGGCTTGCGAGGAAACGCGTGTCCTCCATAGCGTGGGTGGCAAAGGGGTTTGTATTGGAGAGGCAGAAGACCCTGATGTCCTTCGGGAGGTCGTGGAGGATGTAGTCAAACTTCTCATCGTCCACTCGGACGAAATAGCCCGTAAGTCCGTACTCCACGTCTTCGATGGTGAGATTCGTGCCGTAAACCTTATTGAGCTCCTCAGTGAAACTTTCGCGGGTGAAGTCCCCCGACTCAAGACGGAGAAAGAGTCCTGCCTGCTTATAGGGGTCGAGGAGCTTGTCGGCATCGTGGATGCCCATCTTTTGGAAACGTGCCACGGCTTGGTTACGATCTAGTGTCACCATTACGCCGCCGAGGTCGAGGAGGAGGTTTCTAATCATCTCTTTATTATGGGTCGTGTCATGAATAATCTTTCCAAAGATACCGATAAAGTCTCAAATGCGTAAGTCAGGATGAAGAAAGAGCCCACTGTGCAGAGGTCTCGGAATTTGAGTAAATTTGCGCGTAAACGTTTACTTTAGCGTAACCCCACACCCTATGGCTGAAAAGAAGATCCCCAACCACAACCCTTGCACAGAAGGGAAGAAAATTGACGACGAGTCGAACGTCGAGATCATCCTTGCGATATTCAATGGTTTGGACCGTCCCGGCGTGACGGCCTCTTTCACGTCCATCCTCGCCAAGCACGATGTGTCCATCCTCGACATCGGTCAGGTGGACATTCATCAGCATCTGACTCTCGGGATTCTCTTTGCGACGACACCGGACAAGAGCGGTTTTATCCTCAAGGATCTTCTTTTCGGAGCCAACGAGCTGAATATCTCGGTGAATTTCCGCATCATTGAACCCGATGCTTACAGCAAATGGGTAGAGGCTCAGGGCAAAAACAAGTACATCGTCACCATCCTGGCCAAACAGGTCTCCAGCGCGATGGTGGCCGCGATCACCCGCGAAGTCTCCGCCCAAGGAATGAATATCGATGGTCTTGACCGCCTGACGGGGCGTATTCCTTTGAAGCCGCACGAGCGCGTCCCCAAGGCGAGCATCGAGATCTCGCTGAGGGGCAACCCCCTTGACCGCGAGAAGTTGCAGAAGACGTTTATGCAGATCGCTAACGATTTCCGGATGGATGTCTCTTTCCAACAGGACAGCATGTTCCGCCGGATGCGCCGACTCATCTGCTTCGATATGGACTCCACGCTGATTAAAACGGAGGTTATCGACGAGCTCGCGATGGCTAACGGTGTCGGCAACGAGGTGAAAGCCATTACCGAGAGCGCCATGAGGGGGGAGATAGACTTCACCGAAAGCTTCGAGCGGAGAGTGGCTTTGCTCAAAGGTCTTGACATCTCGGTGATGAGGAGCATCGCCGAAAATCTTCCTTTGATGGACGGCTTGGAGCGGACGATGCGCATCCTTAAGAAAGTGGGCTTCAAGATCGCGGTACTTAGCGGGGGATTCACCTACTTCGGGAAGTACCTCCAAGACCGCTTCGGCATCGACTACGTCTACGCTAACGAACTCGAAATCGGGATGGACGGCAAACTCACCGGTCGCCACCTGGGCGAAGTGGTGGACGGCAGGAAGAAGGCAGAGCTCCTTAAGCTCATCGCCCAAGTCGAGAAAGTGGACATCCGCCAGACTGTGGCCGTGGGCGACGGAGCCAACGATCTGCCGATGCTCTCCACCGCGGGACTTGGGATCGCCTTTCACGCCAAGCCAAAAGTTCAAGAGACCGCACGCCAATCCATTACCACGATGGGTCTCGACGGTATCCTGTATTTCCTCGGATATAAGGACTCTCTGATGGACGAAATGGAATTTCAGAATTACTAAATACAAGAAAGTCCAAAGCCCGGAGCCTCTGCCACTGTGCAGTAAAGACTCCGAGCTTCGGACTTCCCCAACCATTTATGATACAGCATATCGTACTCTTTAAACTCAAAGACGAGTTGCAGGGCGAGGCCAAGGCTGAGCTTATCCGTGAAATCGAGTCCAAATTTGAGGCATTGCCGGACGAAATCAAAGAGCTTAGGGCGCTGAGCATCCGTCCCAACCGAAACCCCGAGGAGGAATACGACTTCCTCCTCCTCGCCAAACTCGAGAGCAAGAAGGATCTCAAGACTTACGCCGAGCACCCTCTCCATAAAGCGCTCTCCGCCGAGCTCCTCAAACCCAATGTGGCCAAGCGCGCCGCTGTGGATGTCTGGAACGAACTCGAGATACGCGGCAATAAGAAGAGATAAAAAGCCCACTTCCGCCCACGGTTATGCCTCTTGCTTCGCTCATACGGGTTCCCTCTCCCTTCGGGGATATGGTAGTAGAGTGGGGTGGGCGCGTCCTTTCGTGCAGACCTGTGGCGCCCGGCGACTCCGACCTGCAGACTCCGGGAGAGGTGGGACTCGGGAGGGAACTCGAAGATATGCTTGCACTCCGGACGCCTTTCCCAGGGGAGGCGGTGCCGGCGCATCCCCGTTTCCCCGGATTGTGGCAGGCAGTCCGGGAGATACCCATAGGAGAGACGAGATCCTACGGCGACCTCTGCCGGAGGCTCGGTCTTCCTTCTTCTTTCGCGAGGACTGTGGCCCGGGCGCTGGGGACGAATGACCTTTGTCTCCTCATTCCGTGCCACCGGGTGATTCGGAAAGACGGCTCCCTCGGCGGATACCGCTGGGGCGAAGCCCTGAAGAAACGCATCCTTGACTATGAAAGAAGCCTCGTCCGTTGATGTCAATTTCAGCCCCACCTCTTCGGAGGGGACTTATGCCGAGAGCATCGTGGCAGATGAGCTCGTGCGGGCGGGTTTCCTCATCGTGGCGAAAAACTTCCGCCTCGGTCATAAGGAGGCCGACCTCATAGCCCTTGAGGGAGATACCCTTTGCATCATCGAGGTGAAGGGTCGAAGCAAAGCCGCGCTGCTCAAACAGCCCGACGTGCTCATCAATCGGGACAAAAGACGCGAGATGATGGCGATAGGGACCTACTTTTTCAAGAGCCATAAGGCTATGGGTTTCCGAAATCTGCGCTTCGACTTCGCGCTTGTCTTGATGCCGAAGTTCGGCGAAGAGCCGCAGATCAGATATTACCGCAACGCCTTTTTGCCGGCCGTGAACGGTACATTTTAGACGACAAACAGCACAAAGCACACCAATAAGATACCTATATGAATTTTTCCAGTCTCGAGGCCGTCTCTCCCGTCGACGGTCGGTACAGAAGCCAAGCGGCACCGCTTGCGCCGTATTTCTCCGAATCGGCCCTCATCCGTTACCGGGTGATGGTGGAGGTGAAGTATCTCCTTACCCTTGCGGAAGTCCTGCCGCAGATCAAGAAGCTCAAAGAGGGCGACCACTACAGAGCCGAGCTTGAATCGCTTTACAAAGGCTTCACCCTCGAAGACGCCCGGAGGGTTAAGGAGATCGAGAAAGTCACCAACCACGACGTGAAAGCCGTCGAATACTTCATCAAAGAAAAACTGCGGGGCTCCGACCTCGAGGAGGACTTGGAGTTCGTCCACTTCGGACTCACCTCCCAGGACATTAATAACACGGCTCAGCCGCTGATGCTGCACGATGCGCTCGAAGAGGTCTTCTTGCCGAAGCTGAGAGAAGTGATCGGAGAGATAGAGGCGAGAGCCGATGAGTGGAAAGAGATCCCGATTCTTGCAAGGACACACGGACAGCCTGCTTCGCCCACGATGCTCGGCAAGGAGATGAATGTCTTCTCTTACCGTCTCACCGAGCAGCTCCGCCTCCTGGAGACCGTTCCTCAGAGTGTCAAGTTCGGCGGAGCGACGGGCAATATGAACGCCCACCACGTCGCGTACCCCGAGATCGACTGGCGTGCTTTTGCCCGCCATTTCTCGAGGGATGTCCTCGGTCTCGATCTCGAGGAGTACACCACGCAGATCTCCAATTACGACAATCTTGCGGCTCTCTTCGACGCCGTGAAGAGGGTCTGCGTCATCCTCAAAGACTTTGCGCAAGATATGTGGCTCTACATCAGTGCGGAGTACTTTAAGCAAAAGATCAAAGCCGGTGAAGTGGGCTCGTCCGCGATGCCCCACAAGGTGAACCCCATCGACTATGAGAATGCGGAAGGAAATCTCGGCATCGCCATAGCGTATTTCGAGCACCTGAGCCACAAGCTGCCTATCTCGCGTCTGCAGAGAGACCTCACAGACTCCACCGTGATGCGTAACGTGGGCGTGCCTTTGGCGCACGCGCTCATCGCTCTGAACTCTCTGCTCAAGGGTATGGGTAAGCTCCTCCTGAATCGGGAAAAGATCGACGAGGCACTCGATGAGGCGCTCCCCGTCGTGGCAGAGGCGCTGCAGACCATCCTTCGGAGAGAGGGCTACCCGAATCCCTACGAGACGCTCAAAGCACTTACAAGGACTAACGAAAAATTGACCCGGGCACACCTCGACGCGTTCATCGATTCACTTGCTGTCTCCGATGCCGTCAAAGCAGAAATGAAAGCCGTCACTCCCCGGAATTACGTAGGCGTCTACTAATCTTGATTTGCCTATGACTACCGAACTCTTACTCCTCTACGGCTCCATCCTCGCAGTGGTGGGGATATTGCTCAGCAAAGCTGGGTTCCGTCTCGGTATTCCCACTTTGTTGCTTTTCCTCGGTGTCGGTGTCTTGGCGAGCAGGATGGGCTATATTGAGTTTGACGATCCCGTTACTGCGCAGACGATAGGGACGATCGCCCTTACGGTTATCCTTTTCTCCGGAGGGCTTGATACAGACTTCAGGGAGGTAAAGCCCGTTTTGTTCTCCGGATCCATCTTGGCTACATTGGGGGTCGTGGGGACTGCGGCTTTAATGGGTGGCTTTATCTATTTCGTCTCTTATGCCACAGGGTTGGAGGGCTTCACGCTTCCGGAGGCACTGCTTCTGGGATCCATTATGAGTTCCACGGACTCCGCTTCTGTCTTCAGTATCCTTCGCTCCAAGGACGTCCACCTCAAGCATAATCTCAAGCCACTCCTTGAGTTTGAATCCGGATCCAATGACCCGATGGCCTATATGCTCACCATCATCTTGGTGCAAATGATTCAGAGTGGGGAGGTGAGCGTGTGGCACGGCATCTTGCAGTTTGTGGTGCAGTTCGCGCTCGGAGCGCTTATCGGTTATGGTCTCGGTCGCGCATCCGTGTGGCTCATCAATAAGGTTAATCTCCCGAGTGGAGCGCTCTATCCGGTTCTGCTCTTGGCGGCCTCGGGGTTCGTCTTCGGGCTGTCGTACATCGTGGGGGGCAACGGGTACCTCGCCGTCTACATCTCCGGTCTCGTCATCGGCAACAGCAGAGTGGTACATCGAAAGAGTACGGCCAAATTCCTGGAGGGTTTTACGTGGCTGTGCCAGCTGATTATGTTCCTCACCCTCGGTCTTTTGGTGAATGTGGATGGTCTTGCCCGTGCCTTTGTCCCCGGTCTCTTTGTGGCGCTGTTCCTGATCTTTGTCGCCCGTCCGGTGGTTAATACCCTGTGCCTTCTTCCTTTTTGGAAAAAGTTTACTTTCCGCGGCATTGCTTACGCAAATTGGGTCGGTTTGCGCGGTGCGGTGCCGATCATTTTTGCCACTTACCCGTGGGTAGCCGGTCTCCCGTACTCGGGTGTTTTCTTCAACATCGTCTTCGTAGTCACCCTTCTGTCGCTTTTGATACAGGGGTCTACGGTGCCTTGGATGGCCAAAATACTCGGTGTGGTGGATACCAATGTCAGCAAGAAGGTCTTTACGGAGGTAAATCTTCCGGAGCAAATCAAGAGTACCATTAGCGAAATGATTGTCAGTACGTCTATGATCGAAAAGAGCAATAAGCTGATGGATCTCAACATACCGCCCCATACTTTGGCCATCCTAGTTCAGAGAAAAGGCAGTTTCTTTATTCCGAGAGGAGATACCGAGCTTGCTGAGGGGGATCACGTCCTTGTGATCAGTGATGATGCGGATGCTCTCGTTCAAGCCTATGAAGAATTGGGTATCCAGACCTATTCGCTTGATGCCAATACTTAAGCCTTTTAATTTGTCTATGCATCGGAAACTTCTGACCGTTTTTTTGCTTTGCCTGATGGGGGTACTCCCTGTGTCTGCCCAAGGTGGTGCAGGTGGAGACGATACAGGACACACTCGGGAGAGCCTCTACAAACCCGTCTTGGGAGGGACTGTCAGAGCCAAATACGAATGGCAGACGGAGATTGGAAATGGACGCTTTCAGGTACGTACAGCTCGTCTGTCTGTCGCCGGGAATGTCCTTCCCCGCGTGGGGTACAAAGCCGAAATCGACCTTTCCGACAAGGGGCGCATCAAGATGCTGGACGCCTATACCTTCTTGAACCCTTGGAAGGACTTGAAGTTCACGATCGGGCAAATGAGGGTGCCTTTCACGATAGACGCGCACCGGGGACCCCACCTCCAATACTTCCCGAACCGTTCCTTTATCGCCAAACAGGTGGGCAGTGTCCGTGATGTGGGTGCCACAGTGCGGTATGACTTGCCTTCCTCCTTCCCCATTATTCTCGAGGGCGGTCTCTTCAATGGCTCCGGTCTGACGAATCAGGACGACTTCTGGACCGAGCACGTCAATTTCTCCGCAAAAGCCCAATTCTTCTTCCCGAAAGGATTCAATCTCACTCTCTCGACCCAAAAGACGACACCGGGCATCGCCAAAATTATGATGTACGATGCAGGCGCCTACTGGAAGCAAGGTCCCTTTCACATCGAGGCAGAGTACCTCTATAAGCACTACAAGGACAACCTCTTCCCCGGGGTGCACAGCTATAACCTCTTCGGTGTCTATACGTTCGACCTTCCCAAAGGACCTTTCCGTACCCTCTCCGCACTGGCGAGATACGATTATATGGGCGATCACAGCGACGGCGTGCCGGACGAGGCGGGCGCCCTCTTCATCAGTGATGCCGAGCGCTCCCGCCTGACTGCCGGGCTGACCCTCTCTTTCCGGCACAACAGGCTGATCAGTAACATCCGGATCAACTACGAGAAATACTTCTACACACAGCCCGAACTTGCCCAGCTCTCCGAAAAAGACAAGTTGGTCATCGAGTTTATGACCCACTTCTGAATGGGGCTTTCATAAGCATATAAACATATATATAGGAGAGAGGTGCAGAGGTGTTTTCCCCTCTGCACCTCTCTGTCTTCAGTGTGACCTTTGGTTAGATGCCTCCGGCCTCAGAGGAAGAGCCGGGAGTCGGTTCTTCGGACGGCTCTTTGGGCTCCGGAGTCCCGGGGGTGCCGCCGCCGGTGGTCGTTTCGGCGAGAAGGTCGTTCATATCCCGCACGCTGATGCGGGCGAGTTTGCTTCTCATCTCCACGCTCGGCGTGTACTGAATCTTGGTCCTCAGGACATTCTTGGGCAGAAAGTCCTCCTTCTTCTCCGTGGATTTGCTTTTTAGGCGGATCGAAAGATTGCCCATTTCTCCGAGCTCGACACCGAGCCCTTTTTCGAGGAAACTCATCGTCGAGATGCTGAGCACGTCAAGGACGGCACGTACGTCGGCACGGTGGAGGGTGGTGCGGTCGGCGATATCTTCCGCAAGTTCCTTGATGGAGACCTTGCCGATCTGTTTGGGCGCCGCATAGGCGCAAGTGGTGCGCTTGGCGTTGGGGAGGGTGTTCTTTTTCTCGATTACTCTGTAGTGAATAGCCATAGTGTTTATTGTCTGTTTGTTAAGTTGGTGATAAGGTGGTTAGTGATGGGGTTTTTACTTCGTTTCTTTAGGGGCAGGGTCGTCCTCCTCAAATAGTTTGCGGAGACGGTCGAGCAGTACCCTGTTGAAAAAGCTCTCTTTGCGCATGAGTTGTCCCAGGACGAACTCCAGAACGAGCCTCAGAAGGGTAGTCAGGTCAAAAGCAGTTTTACCGGTAAAGGTCTTCATAATAGTTAGTAGTTAGTAGTTAGTAGTTAGTAGGAGGCACAGGTCGTGACCTGTGCAAAGAGTTAGTAGTTAAGGAATGACTTAAAGTTTGCGCGCGTCAAAGCACGGACACATTTTGATCCATTCGTTACGCGAAATATGCCCGTCTCCGTTCAGATCCCGGCTGAGGTCCCGATGTCCG
>JASBZK010000050.1 GCA_029983505.1 Porphyromonas sp. | reverse complement strand
CTTATCCCAATAATGCCTGCATCTCTTTTCTGTCCCTTTCGTTTATCCCCCCTTAAAGAGTCGCCCCCATTGGGGCGACTCTTGGGGATACAACCTTGGAGGTGTGCGTATGAAGTTTGAAATGCAAAGCGCTTTGAGCGGAGGGGAAAGAAAGTGTACTTTACGTATACAGCCAAGCCCTGGTTCCGAATGCAACGCAACGGTTCAGACTTTTGGTACGTCTTCGAACAGAATGGAATTGTGATTCTAACGTATGAACGTTAATCTTTTGTCCATATCCAAAGTGTGTGCCTCACACCTCCCCGTACATACGCCCTCCGGATTACCATCCGGGATTCTGGGGCATATTTTCTTCACCGTAGACATTGATCTCCCACTGAGGTATCGGAAAGACAAACTTGGGGTTCCCCGCTTCGATCTTCAGAGTACGGAAATCGGAATTGCTCAGAAACAGGGTAGACCCGTCTGCAGTTTTCTGGGAAGTCATTCGGTTCATAGGATCACCCCATCTTCTCAGATCAAACAGTCTGAACCCTTCGAATGCCAATTCGCGGAGTCTTTCGTCTTTGATTTCATCGAGAAGAGCTTTTCCGGAAATGCCGGAGAGTGGTGCCAATCCACGGTGCCGACGCAACTCGTTCAAAGGCGTAAGCGCGTCCTTATTGGAGAAGTAAGCCGCTTCGGCGGCTATGAGATAATCTTCGGCAATGCGGAAGATTTTGGGCATCTGTTGCCCGTTTGGGATAGGACCGTAGTATTCGTTTTCGTCTGTGGCAAATTCGGGATTACCCCTAAACTTGGATACAATAGTCATTCCGTCAAAGTGGACATTATTGTAGTAGAGTTCCACCTCTTCGAAGTAGGCTTTGCGTCGAATGTCTTCGGGGGCAAATTTATCAAGAAGACCCTGTGTCGGAATCCAGTCTGGAGTGTGGTAAGTTTGATCTTTTCTGGCCGCATAATAGCTACCCATAGAGCTGACTGTTTCCGTACCTGCCCTCAACGGTACCATAAGGATGAATTCGGTAGAAGTGTCATGACGCCACAAGTCCATAATCGCATCTTCTGTCGGATCAATCAGCGGATAACGACCGGAGGAGATGAGTTTCATCGCTTCGGAGTAGGCGTTCTCATAGTCCTTCATTTCGAGGTAAGCACGGGCGCGGAGTGCGGTGATGGCATCTGTATTGAAGCGGATGCTTCCGGATTCGTTGGGTACATCGGTCAGATATTTCTCTGCCTCTTTCAGGTCCGCAAACATCAGGTCATAGCCCTGTTGTACCGTGCCTCTTTTGACTTGGTCGGAAACGTTGTAGACCGTGACTACGGGGATGCCGAGATCAGTCGAGGCAGTGGCTTTATTGTAGGGCGTTCCGAATCTCCAAAGGAGGTTGAAGTAATAATATGCCCTCGCAAAATAAGCGGAACCAATGAAGCTCTTGATCTCTCCTATTTGTGCTTCGTATGTCTTGAGGGTCTTTTCATTCGTCGTACCGGCTTTTTCGGCTTCGATATTGTCGATTACTCCTTGGTATCCGCCGTTAATAAGACTGTTGAGGTTTTTTAGTGCCGAATAGTAATATGCGTAGACGGTTGCCACATCGTTGTCGGATGCATTCATCTCAACCCATCCGTGATGGGCACCGCCTCGGTTTCCGAATCCGGACGAGGCGTTCAGACAATCGGACATCTGCTCTTGAATGGTGACAAACACGCCACCTTGGCGGTTTCGGAATTGTGTATAGACTCCACGGTTCCATTTTGCCGCATCTTCGTAGGTCTTTAGGGATTCATCAATCGGGATGGATTTACTGGGCATCCGGGTCAGGTCGCACGAAGCAAGGAAAGAACCCATTAAGCCGGCTAAAACCAATGTGCCGAATACTCGGAATATCTGTTGTTTCATATCTGGAGATGTTTTGCTTTTTCAGGACTTATGCACATATGTAATAAATTGTACAGGATTGTTGTCCGGTAGAGCCGGTTTAGAAACCGAGTTCAAGTCCTACGGACAACTGTTTGGTAGCAGGGTTACGACCGTATGAGAGGTTGATATCCGCCTCAGGATCCGGTCCGGTGAATTTGGTAAATGTCAGCAGATTTCGCCCGATGAAATAGAGCTTGGCAGAGGAGAAAAAGTCTTGCTTCGAGAGATATTTTTTCGGAACATCGTATCCCACGGTAAAGCTCTTGAGTCGAAGGAAAGAAGCGTCTTCGAGCATCCTAGTGTCAAACTGGCTGACTGTACGGTACCTGGTTGGGTCGGGAAGGTGTACTTGGTCTCCGGGGTGTCTCCAGAAGTCGAGTGCGTCCTTGTGGACATTGCCTTCCAACGCCTTCCCGTTTTCAAAGAAAAAACGGTCGTTGTTGATCATATACTTGCCAAGATAGTAGGAGAAGTCCGCCTGCAGGTAAAATCCGTAGTAGGACGCGTACAGACCGAACCCGCCGCTGACAGGAGCATTCCTTCTGACTCCTGTATTTTGCATCAGTGCATCCCGATTGAATTCATTCCCCACGACGATGTTATCTTCGTCCTTGGTGAGGATGCCGGAATCCTCACCGGGGGCATACCAGGTAGGATCGCCGGTTTGCGGATCCACCCCTCTGAAGACGGGCATCATATAGTTCATCGAATCACCGACCCGGTACATCAGGAAATAATTCGGCATAGGCCAAGTCTTTTTGCCTTGGAAGAGCGACAGGATCTTGTCGGCATTGTAGTTGAAGTTCCCGTAAACATTGAGGAGACCGCCTCTGCGATTGTTTTTCCAGATGTCGAGGTCGAAGTGGATGTCTATACCTTGGTTGAGGTAAGAGCCGACGTTTTGACTGTTACCGGAGACACCGGACGTATAGGGATAGGGCACATCCATCACCATATTTGTGGTGAGTCTGTGGTAGTATTCGACATTGAGATCGAGACGATTGAAGAGTCTTGCGTCAAATCCTACAGTGGTCTTCATCTGCGTCTCCCAGGTTAGATCCGGATTGCCGGGGCTGGAGATGACCATAGTGGCTTCGCCGAGGTAATCGGTGGAGGATGAGGCAAGTGCCCAGAATGCGTAGTTACCGAGAGAAGAGTTGCCTGCCGTACCCGTGGATGCTTTTAGATCAAATTTATTGATCCAAGTTACGTCTTTCATCCACTTCTCGTCCGCCATATTCCATTTGAGACCGACGCTCCAGAATGTGGCGTTCCGGTGGGCTTTTGGAAACTTGCTCGAAGCATCATTCCGGACGGTCAGGTCGAGATAGTAACGATCGAGAAGACCGTAAGACAGGCGACCGAAGAACGAGAGGTAAGCATATTGGTCAAGTGAACTCCCCATCTCTTTCTTCTTTGGGTCTGTTACGTTGTCGAGGTGCATCAGACGGTAATCCGTGATGCCGGAGCCGGAGGCCCAGAAACCGTTCCCGTCATATTGGTTGTATTCGTGACCCGCCAAGAGGGTGATGTCGTGAATGTCGAGCAATTTGAATTGATACTCGGCAGTATTGCTGAAAGTCCACTCCACCCCTTTTGAGAAGTCGTTCTCACGGAATCCGTTATTGAGGTTCCCCTTATACCTCGGATCACGGATGTAATGGTAGAAATAGTTGCTGAAGTCGAGACCGACTCTGCTCGAAAGAGTCAGCCCCTCTATCGGTTTGACAAGCGCTTGGACAGATCCCACGTACTCAAAAGTGTTGGACTGTGTGGGGAAGTTTTGCTCTACATAGCGGGGGTTCCGGAATCCCACGCCCGGTATGCGTTCGTCCCAATAGGGCGTGCCGTCCTCTTTGTAGGGCGTGAACCACGGGAAGTTGAGGTAAAAGATACCGCCGTTCCCGTAATTGCTGTTGCCGGAGTGATTGGACAGGGAGTTGTCGTAATACAGGGCGTTGTTGGTCGAGACGGTGAGCCAGTCATTGACCTTGGTGTTGAGATTTACCCGGAAATTGCTTTTGGTGTATTTGGATGAGCTCATCAACCCTTCTTGGTAGAAGTGTTGACCGGAGAGATAGTAGTGTGTGGAGCCCTTACCTCCGGAGATGGAGAGATTGGCGTTGTAGGTGGGAGCGTTGTTTCTGTAGAAATAATCCGTCCAATTGGTGTCGTGGGGATTGTCTTTCAAGATCTGTTCGCCCTCTTCCTTATCGTAATAGCCGATTTCGATCATATAATCCATCAGTTCGCGGGAGTGTAGGAATCCGTCATAAAAATTCCTGTTGGCCAAGGAGCTTGCACCATATTGGGCGCTTAGGACGATGCGGGCCTTCTCGGCTGTCTTACCTTTTTTGGTGGTCAGATAAATGACCCCGTTGGAGGCTCTGGATCCATAGATAGAGGTGGCAGAAGCGTCTTTGAGAACCTGGACGCTCTCGATGTCGTTGGGGTTTAGCCCTTGGAGGGTTCCCGACGCGATGGGGATGCCGTCAAGGACATACAAAGGTGCAGAACCCAGACCAAGCGAACCGTTGCCGTGAAGCTTTATGTCCATCAGCTGACCGGGTTCTCCTGAGCCGGAGTAAATCTGAAGTCCCGTGACTTTACCCTGAAGTCCGTCAAACACATTTGGAGAAGGCTTGCTTTCTATATCTTTTGCATCTACTTTGACTATGGAAGCGGTGGTGCTGGCGATGCTTTTTGCGGTGCCGTAGCCGACAATCACTACTTCGTCGAGGAGCTTATTGTCCGGGACGAGGCGGACGGTGAGGGTGGGAGCGGCTTTGACTTCTTGGTCTTTGTAGCCGACGTAGGTGATGAGGATGGTTTCGCCGGATTTGGCTTGGAGCGTGAAGCGACCGTCCATATCCGTGATGGCACCCTTGGTGGCATCGCTTTTGAGGCGGACAGTGGCACCCATTACGGGGTCACTGTTTTCGTCGAGCACCGTACCTTTGACGGTGATGTTCTGACCCAGCGCCGTGCCGAGTGTGGCAAAGCAGAAGAGGAAGAACAGCAGTAGATTTTTTCGCATAATTTTCTCTACAACTTGGTTTGGTATTTTGGACGGGGAGGGACTTCGCCAAGTCCCTGCGTTTGTCCCGTCCGGGAACTGAATCACTTGTGGTTTTGGGTAAACAGGTATCTGTATTCACCGAAACGTACTGCAAATATATATATATATATATCAGATCGCCAAAGATTAAAATTATGAATATTTTGATTTATGTGCGGTTTTCGGACTTAAAGGAAGTGATAGACAGAGGATTAAGTAGATTTCCAAGTCCGGTAAAAATTTTTTCGACATTGGCGAAAAAATAGGTCTGTATCTCGCTTTCTCGAGATATGGGGCAAAATTGGAGCGTGGGTACGACCGAAGAAAAGTTTTTGGTCAGACCCCCTCCTGATAGTCAGCAGTGAGGAGGCGCAGGCCGTGGCCTGTGCAAAAGTCGCGGGTCTGTTTTCCACTCGCACGTAGCTCGGAGAGCTACAAATATCAGAGCCTCAGGTCTCGCCCCTACGGGGCTGCGACCCGAGGCTGCGAGATATAGAGCTCTTCGAGCTATCCCTCTCGTCGCCCGCTGGCGCGGTCTCCTTCCTTCCAGACCCCGCCTCTGCGGGGGCTATGTTCGATTAACCGATTCCACATTTGCATAGGGCACTCAATGTGACGCCTAATTGCTAACTGCTAACTGCTGACTGCTAACTACTAACTGCCTCGGTGCCCCGTAGGGGCGAGGTGGCACAGCGTGCCACCATCTTGGTAGACCACGGCAAAGAGACCGTAGGTCTCGCAGCCGTGGGGAAAGGTCGTGTCCCCCAAAAATATCGGCTCCGTCAGGAGCCGAATAATATCGAAAATTCGGCACCTACGGCGCCGAGAGGATTTGTGTAATGTCCCTTTACCCCACTCTTGAGACCTTTGAAAAAGGGCTCGGGATACGAAAAACTGACGTTTTTCGTATGAGACTTTGTAGAATGCCTCAGATGCAAGGCACTGAGGCTGAGGGCGATAAGGTACACGACCAAGCCCGAATGCCGATAGTAACGCAGCAGATGAGGTATTATGCAAAGGTCTCCACACATCGACGCCTACGGCGTCTTCGTGTGGGGCTACCAAGATTCGGCTCCGTTGGAGCCGCCCGTCCCTAACGGGACTTCCACCTTTCTCTCCATTTGCACAGACCCCGGCCTGTGCCTCCTCACTCCTCACTGCGAACTACCGACTTTTTTATTACCTTTGAGGCGCCGCTGACAGGACAGAAAATAGGGATTACAGATACACGAGTTAGAGATGGACAACGATAATGGTGTGGAGAGACGCCCCGGGAGGGTCACGAGGGGACTTTATATCGCCGGAGGAACTTTGGCGCTCGGGCTGGCTTTCTTGGGCATCTTTTTGCCGGGTTTGCCGGTGACCCCTTTCGCGCTCCTTGCAGGCTGGCTGTACGCGCGAAGCTCGGACAAACTCTACCATTGGCTCCTCGGCAATAAGTATTTGGGACCGAAGGTGAGAGCCTACAGGGAGAAAGGAGGCGTCACGCGGCGGGGTAAAGTCTCCGTCCTTCTGCTCATGGGCGGGATGGTGCTCTTCTCGGCACTCATTGTGTTGCCACCCTCCCCGATGCGTTACCTCGTCTTGGGGCTTGGCGTCGTGGGCGCTTTCGTGGTATGGTTTTGGGTGCCGACGGTTGAAAAGTAACAGGGAATTTGGTATCTTAGTAAAAATTTTTTGAAGACATCCGCGTTTTTCCCAAGAATATCAGAGAATATGAGTATCCTCCGCAAACCTCTTTTTGTCAAAAGCCTCATTGCCGCGTTTTCCCTCGGCCTCTTAGCTCCCGTGTATGCCCAAAAGATGCATACCTTGGCGGGCTTCGAGTACGGCAGGGTGGAAGCACCTTCGGGTGATGAGTGGCAGTCCGTGGGGCGGCTTTCCCTCAATAAAGAGGAGCCGAGAGCCTATTTTTTTACCTATCACGACACGGTTTCGGCGCGTAACCTCCTGCCGAGCGAAGCGGGTGCGTACTTCAAGTCGCTCGACGGCGCATGGCGCTTTAAGTGGGTGGGAAACCCCGAGGAGCGTCCCGAGGGGTTCCAAAGGGACGGCTTTGACACCACGGGCTGGGACTTTATTGAGGTGCCGGGCTGTTGGAACGTGCAGGGTATCCAAAAGGACGGATCCCTCAAGTACGGCGTGCCGATCTACGCCAATCAGCCCTACATCTTTTACCACAAAGTCGAAGTCGGAGACTGGAAAGGCGGCGTGATGCGTACCCCGCCGGAGGACTGGGTGACGTACAAAGACCGCAACGAAGTAGGATCCTATAAGCGTACTTTTTCGGTGCCGAAGGAGTGGGACGGCAGGCGGGTGCTGCTTAATTTCGACGGCGTGAACTCGTTCTTTTACCTCTGGGTGAACGGTAAATACGTCGGTTTCTCCAAAAACGCCCGCAATACCGCCTCTTTCGACATCACGGACTACCTTCACAAAGGCGAGAACACCGTCTCTGCCGAAGTCTACCGCTCCAGCGACGGGGCTTTCCTGGAGGCACAGGATATGTGGCGTCTGCCGGGCATCTACCGCTCCGTCTATCTGACGAGTGTGCCCGCCGTGCACGTCCGAGACCTTGCTGTCACCCCTGAGCTCGACTCGTCTTTCGACCAAGGGACGCTCAGGATACGCACCGAATTGGATAACCTCTCCGGTCAAAAAGCGGAGGGCTTCAAGGTGAGGTACAAGCTCTACCAAAACAGACTCTACACTCAGGAGACGACCCCGACTTCCTTTACCGTCACGTCCGTTTTCCCACAGACGGCAAAAGGGGCTGCTTTCGTGGCAGAGACCTCCCTTTTGGTCAATAATCCCAAGCTCTGGAGCGCCGAAGAGCCGAACCTTTACACGCTGGTGGGCGAGCTTCTCGACCGTAAGGGTAGGGTGACGCAGGTTTTCTCCACAGTCGTGGGCTTCCGCGAGATTGAGATAAAGGATACGCCCGCGTTCGAGGATGAGTTTGGACTCGCCGGGAGGTACTACTACCTCAATGGCAAGACGATAAAGATGAAGGGCGTGAACCGCCATGAGTTTAACCCCGCGACCGGCAACACCCTCACACTCGAGCAGATGAAGGCCGAGCTGATGCTCATGAAGCGCGCCAATATCAATCATATCCGCCTCTCCCACTACTCCAACGACCCCCGCTTCTACTACCTCTGCGACCTCTATGGTCTGTACCTCGAGGACGAGGCGAATGTCGAGAGCCATGCTTACTACTACGGCAAGGCTTCGCTCAGTCACGTGCCCGAGTTTCGTGACGCACACGTCGCGAGGGTCATCGAGATGGCTGCCGCACACGTCAACCATCCGAGCATCGTCATCTGGTCGCTCGGCAACGAGGCAGGCCCCGGCGAGAACTTCGTCCACGCCTACGACGCCCTTAAAGCCTTTGACGACAGCCGCCCCGTGCAGTATGAGCGCAACAACGACATCGTCGACATGGGAAGCAACCAATACCCCTCCATCGCGTGGATGAAAGAAGCCGTCAAGGGGACTTACGACATCAAGTATCCTTTCCACGTCTCCGAGTATGCCCACAATATGGGTAACGCCGGCGGAAACCTCAAAGACTACTGGGATGCCATCGAGAGTACCAATTTCTTTATGGGCGGCGCCATCTGGGACTGGGTCGACCAGTCGCTCTACAACTACGACCCCGTCACCGGCGACCGATATTTCGCCTACGGCGGAGAGTTTGGAGATAAACCCAATAGCGGGATGTTTTCCATGAACGGCATCACTTTCGCAGACCTCACACCCAAGCCCGCTTGGTACGAAGTCCGCAAGGTGTACCAAAACGCCCATTTCTCTTGGAAGAGTGCCGGGGAGGGTATCGTCGAGATTTTCAATGAAAGATACTTTACCTCTTTTGACGACCTCGACCTTTTCTTTGTCCTGCTCAAAAACGGCGAAGTGGTTCGCGAGGGACAGCTTCCCCTGCACGCCACGGCTCCCCGCTCTTCCGCTCTCGTTTCCCTGCCTTTCTCCTCTAAGGATTTCGCCTCAGATCCTGCAGAGTATACCGTACGCCTCGAGCTCCGACTCAAAGCAGACGAACCTTGGGCAGAAAAAGGGTACGTCCAGATGGCAGAAGAGCTCCCTCTGAAGCCTTTTGGCACACCCTCCGAGATTGTGTCCCTAACGGAGCCCTCTGCTCAGCTCGCCGTGACTACGGACGGCACTTCGACCTGCTTCACGGGCGACGGCTTTGAGATCACGTTTGACGACGCCAAGGGTACCATCTACGATTACAGCCGTGGAGGCAAGCACCTCATCACCCCGGGAAGAGGTCCCGTCCTGGATGCGTTCAGGGCGCCGACGGATAACGACAACTGGGCCTACGAAGCTTGGGTCGCAAACGGTCTCCACGCCCTCGAGCATAAGGCGCTTGGACGCGAGCTGCACAAAAATGAGGACGGCTCATACTCCATACTATATAAGGTACTCAGTCAGGCGCCCCATAAGTACAAGATTACGGGGGGCGTGTCCGGCAGGTACGAGATCGCGGAGCTTCCCGAGGATGGGGATGAGGCTGACCGCTTTATGTTCCTCACCACTCAGGTTTGGACCATCTACCCCTCCGGCGTGGTCACGCTTGATGCCGGCATCTCTTCGAGTCGTACCGGTCTCGCCCTCCCGCGTCTGGGCTACGCGATGCACTTGCCCAAGGAGATGAGTACTTTCGAGTGCTACGGCAGGGGACCTTGGAATAACTACAACGACCGCCAAGATGGGGCGTTTCTCGGAAAATATACCTCTTCCGTGGCGGACAACTTCGTAAACTTTCCCAAGTCTCAGAGTATGGGAAATCGCGAGGGGGTTCGCTATGCCGCCCTCACGGATGCCGAGGGGGACGGTCTCCGTTTCCTTGCCCGCGATACGATGAGCGTCTCGGCTCTTCCCTGGAGTGCACTCCAGATGACGCTCGCCCCGCACCCTTATCTTTTGCCGGAAAGTGATGGCACGTACCTCCACCTTGATCTCGGCGTGACCGGCCTCGGGGGTAACTCCTGCGGTCAGGGACCGCCCCTCGCCTATGACCGCGTGATGAGCGCCCCCCATACTTTCGGATTCGTGATTGTTCCCGCCGAAAGGAAGGAAGTGCGCCTTGCTCCGTCTCCTTATATGCCCGTTCTCCTCAGTCGGGACATCTCGGGGAAAGTGGTGGCAGAAGCCGAAGAGACAGTCTTCTACCGTGTCAATGGCGGTAAGACCGTGAAGTACACCGGTCCTTTTGACCTCCGAAAGGGTGGCAAAGTGACTGCCTATCCCGGGGGAAAGGAGTGGCTCGCGTCCGAAGTGACTTTTGCTCCCATTGAGTCGATACCGGTGACGATAAGAGAGGCTTCGAGCCAGGAGACTTACGGTGGAAGTGCCACTAACCTCCTCGACAGAAATCCATCCTCCATCTGGCACAGTATGTATTCCGTCACCGTGGCCGGCTACCCGCATTGGGTGACTTTCGATGCGGGCGAAGAGGTGCTTATGAAGGGGTTCACCCTCCTGCCGCGTCAGGACGGCAGCGACAATGGAGACATCAAAAAGTACTCCGTCCAAGTATCCTCTGATGGAAAAGTCTGGGGTGAGCCGGTAGCCGAAGGCGAGTTTAAGGCAGGTAAGTCGGAGAAAAAAGTCCTTTTCACCAAGCCCGTCAAGGCGCGTTACATCCGTTTTAACGCCCTTTCTTCCCAAAACGGAGCCGACTACGCCTCTGCCTCCGAGTTTGCCCTCCTCGCCGACTAAGTCCGGCCCTGTCCGCCCCTGTCCGACCCTGTCTGACTTTGTCTGACTTTGTCCGACCCTGTCCGACCCTGTCCGACTGAGTCTGACCATGGTCGGAGAAGTAGTCTGGTTATCTGGGGATTGTAGGTCTTTGGCAAAAAACTTTGCTTGGTGATTTGGTTGAGTGGAAAAAAGTTAGTACCTTTGCACTCGCAAAAGCGAAACAGGGGTTTCGCAGCAAGGAAAACGGAGACGTACTGAGAGAAGAGCCGAGTGCTGATAGTTGCTCCGAGTACTGATTGAGTTGCTCTGAGTGCTGATTAAGATACTCTGAGCTCTGATTAAGCTGCACCGAGTGCTGATTGAGTTGCTCTGAGCGCTGATTAGGACGCACTGAGCGCTGATTAAGTTGCTCCGAGTGTTGATTGAGTTACATCAAGCATTGTTTCTCGAAAAACTTTTTGGTTTTCTTGCAGGAATAAAAAATCCTTGGTAACTTT
>JASBZK010000049.1 GCA_029983505.1 Porphyromonas sp. | reverse complement strand
GAGACCTACGGTCTCTTTGCCGTGGTCTACCAAGATGGTGGCACGCTGTGCCACCACGCCCCTACGGGGCACCGATGCAGCCAGCTGTCAACAGTGAGAAGAAAGGAGGCACAGGGCACGGCCTGTACCTCCTCGCCCGGACGCTTTTTTGGTCTGTATCTCATCAAATCGAGACACAGGTCAAAATTTTCTTTTTGCCCGGACCAAGCCGACTTTTTTGGTACGTACCCCGAGAGACCGCGATTCCAGCTCCCCAAAAAGCACTACCTTTGCACCACACAAGGTTCTCCCCATATAATAGGCTTATGAAACAGATACTCGTCGCAGACAGCGGCTCCACGAAGACCGAGTGGTGGACGAACGGGCAGGTTTACCGCACCCGCGGACTAAACCCCTTTTTCGTCTCCCCAG
The DNA here is from genome assembly GCA_029983505.1 of Porphyromonas sp. GTDB lineage: Bacteria > Bacteroidota > Bacteroidia > Bacteroidales > Porphyromonadaceae > Porphyromonas_A. Next base: position 10,878 of record JASBZK010000049.1, on the reverse strand, counting down.
AGGAAATCAGACACATTATAGAGACGGAACTTCCTCGTGAAATCCGCCCCGAAGCAGTCTACTTCTACGGCGCCGGCGCCACTCCGGAGAAAGCGACCTGCCTCTCGGACGCGCTCTCTACCGTCTACAAGGGGGCGGAAGTACACGTTTGGAGCGATATGCTCGGCGCCGCGCGGGCACTCTGCGGAGACGCCCCGGGTATCGCCTGCATCCTCGGCACGGGGGCCAACTCCTGCCTCTACGACGGCAAAGATATGACCGCCAACGTCTCACCCCTCGGCTACATCATCGGGGACGAAGGCAGCGGCGCCGTCCTCGGCAAACTTTTCGTCGGCGCGCTCCTCAAAAACCAGTTCCCAAAGGGGCTGAAGGAAGAGTTCCTTCACCGATACGGAACCACCCCTGCAGAAATTATGGACTGCATCTACCGCCGTCCGCTCCCCAATCGTTACTTAGCCTCTTTTTCTCCCTTCATCGCATCGCATCTGGGCGTAAGAGAGATTCGGGAAATGGTTCGGGAGGCCTTTCGGCTTTTCATCGTCCGCAACGTGAAGCAGTACCCGGAGCACGTCTCTTTGCCTGTACACTTCGCGGGCTCTGTCTCGAAGTACTACGAAGAAGTACTTTCGGAAGCCTGCGCAGCGGAGCACATCACCCTCGGACGAATCTTGGCTGCACCCATCGAAAGCCTCGCGGTCTACCACGTCAGATAACTTTCACCCGATAGAAATGGACACATTCGACCGCATCACGGAGCGCCCTTCGCTCTACGACAGACTGGAAGAGAAATCGGTACACGAAATCCTCACAGACATCAATACGGAAGACCAAAAGGTCGCCCTCGCCGTGCAAAAAGCCCTTCCCGACATCGAGCGACTTGTCGAAGCCATCCTCCCCAATATGGAGCGTGGCGGGCGGGTCTTTTATATAGGAGCAGGGACGAGCGGGCGCCTCGGCGTGCTGGACGCCTCCGAGATACCGCCTACTTTCGGGATGCCGCCCACGCTTTTCGTCGGTCTCATAGCTGGTGGAGACTACGCACTTAGGCACCCCGTGGAAAATGCCGAAGACTCCCGAGAGCAGGTGCAAAAAGACCTCTCCACTCATCACCCTACCCCAAAAGACGCCCTCATCGGCATCGCCGCTTCCGGCACCACGCCTTACGTCGTCAGCGGGATACGGTTGGCCCGGGAAGCGGGTCTTGTCACGGGCGGCATCACCTCCAACCCCCTTAGTCCCGTAGCCACGGAAGCAGAGTACCCCATAGTCACGGTGGTCGGACCCGAGTACGTCACGGGCAGCTCGAGGATGAAATCCGGCACCGCGCAGAAGATGGTCCTCAATATGATCTCCACCACACTGATGATCCGTATGGGACGCGTCCGGGGCAATAAGATGGTCGATATGCAGCTGACGAACGAGAAACTCGTCGACCGCGGCACCCGTATGCTTATGGAGACACTCGGTCTGGAGTACGAAGACGCCCGGGCGCTCCTCCTCCGATACGGCTCCGTCCGCGCAGCGATGGACCGAAAAGCATAGGCAGGTGAGAAAAAATGCGTACATTTGTCCCTGAGGGGATTGTTTTTGGGGACAGGTCTGCCCCCGGAAATTAAACCAACGGCTTATCCGGAAGTCATAGTGATGAGACGCTTAAGTCCGAGATACGACAGAGAAAGAACAAATACACTAAAATGAACATAAATATGAACAAAGCATTGACCCTTATGCTCGCGCTCTTCACCACCCTTATGGTGTGGGGCGCCTCTGACGCGCAAGCTCAGGATGCCAAGAAGGCAGTCATCTCCATCCCCGTGAAAGAATACGACTTCGGGAAGATCAAGGAGTCCGAAGGCAAAGTGAGCCACGTCTTTGAGATCAAAAACACAGGGAGTGCGCCACTCGTACTGACCCGCGTGATGAGTTCGTGCGGCTGCACCGTACCCTCCTACGACAAGGAACCCATCGCTCCCGGCAAGACTTCCAAAATCACCGTCACCTACGACCCCGCAGGACGCGTATACCCCTTCGTGAAGACGGTCTCCATCTACTCCAACGGCAAGGAAGGTCCCGAAGTCATCACGATAAAGGGCGAAGTGGTAAAGTGAGCTTTGACTCTTTTCCGAAGAGACAGGCACACAGACCTCTAACCTCAAAAGACACAGAAGTATGGGAAGAAGAGTTCCGGTCTTGGGGCTTCTGAAGATAGCCAAGAGCAAGCTTGGAGAGATCCGGCTTGAAGACATCAGACGCTACGGGAAGCATTTTTCGGAAGTTTCGTTCCGAGACAAGCTCCGCGCCGTAGGCAAACTTTTGGGAGAGAATATCCTTCTCCCAATCCTCAAAGGCTACTACGTGCTGACCTCTCCCACCACCAAAGCGGGCGAGAAAGCGATGCTCATCGGTGCCCTCGGCTATTTCATCCTGCCTTTCGACTTCGTGCCGGACTTTTTGGCGGGACTGCTCGGCTTCGGGGACGACCTTATGGTCATCACTTTCGTCCTGGCCAAGGTGCAAAATAACGTCACCCCCGAGATCGAAGAAAAGGCGGAAAGGGTGATGAGGAAGATTTTGGGCGAGAGGACGACCGACATCGACCTAATCGACTGAAAGCGATACGCCCCATCGCACCACCAAAAGCGAGAAGGAACAAAAGCCGCATTTGCTTTTGTACCTTCTCTTTTTGTACCTTTGCACCAAGATAAAACGGCAGACAAGATATGGCTTCAAAAAGATACGAAGACAAGAAGATAGCGCAGGACGAAGTACGCGTCACCCCACCAAGGTACGACGCAGAGGATATGAAGCAGGCTCTCGCCACGCTCCAAGCCGGAGGCTTGATACTCTACCCCACGGACACCATCTGGGGCATCGGCTGTGACGCGACAAACGCGGAAGCGGTCCGGAAGGTTTTTGCGCTCAAAAAGAGAGATGATGCCAAAGCGCTCATCTCCATCTATCATACCCCTACCATACTCCCTACCCTGATGACCAAGGTCCCGGCCGTGGCCTATGACCTCATCGACGCCGCACCCCGCCCGCTCACCATCATCTACCCGGACGTGAAGGGACTGGCGGAGAACCTCCTTGCCGAAGACGGCACGGCAGGCATCCGCATCGTGGACGAATATTTCTGCAACGAGCTCTGCAGGAGATTCCGCAAGCCCATAGTGTCCACGAGCGCCAACATCAGCGGAGAGCCGTCGCCGGCGAACTTTAGGGCAGTCTCCGACGAGATTAAGAACGGCGTCGACTACGTGGTAAAATACCGGCAGAAAGAAAGCGCCAAGCATACCGCCTCCAACATCATCAAGCTGGACGCGGACGGCGCTTTTAAGGTGCTGAGGTAATTTCATAAGGAGAAAGAAGTCGGTCTTTCCTATGGACGAGAGTACCCAAGCCATCAAAAACAGCCTCACGCTACGGATTCTCAATTGGCGCGAAAAGCATATCCCGGAGCGAATCTTCGTCGGGATACTCGCTTTCCTCACCGGGATCGTCTGCTCCGGAGCGGCTGCACTCCTAAAGGGCGTCATCTCCCTAATCCAGAACCTCGTGATGCACTTCAACGACCTCTGGCAGCTCAATTACTTCTACCTCGTCACCCCCATCATCGGGATTCTGCTCTCGGGCCTTTTCGTCAAGTACATCCTCAAGCAGGACATCGGCCACGGCATCACAAAAGTACTCCAGGCAGTGTCGCTGAGGAAAAGCCGCATCAAGCCGCACAACACCTGGAGCTCACTGCTTGCCTCTTCCGTGACCATAGGACTGGGCGGCTCGGTAGGAGCCGAGGCTCCGATTGTGCTCACAGGTTCGGCCATCGGCAGTAATATCGGGCGACTTTTCAGACTTGAGCACGGCAACTTGATGCTGCTCGTCGGTTGCGGTGCCGCGGGTGCGATCGCGGGCATCTTCAAAGCCCCTATCACGGGACTTATTTTCGTCATCGAGGTGCTGATGATGGACCTCACGCTGACGAGCGTCCTACCGCTCCTCATCTCCTCCGTGACGGCTGCGACGATGAGCTATCTCTTGTTCGGGATGGACGCGATGTTCGAGTACGGCGCCACTCAGGCTTTCAGTCTGAACCGCATCCCGTACGTCTTCCTCCTCGGCGTGGCAGGGGGATTCATCGCACTTTACTTCGTCCGCGTGAGCCTTTTCCTTGAAGCGAACCTGCGCCGAATCTCCTACTGGACGCGATTTGTGGTCTGTGGGGTGGTGCTCTCCCTATTGATCTTCATTTTCCCGCCGCTCTATGGGGAAGGGTACTCGGTCATCAGCGCACTTCTCTCGGGCGAAACGTCGGGGATTATGAGAGACTCGCTCTTTGCGCTCATTTCCGACCATCCTTATACCCTTCCGCTCTTCATAGGGCTCATCATCCTCGTCAAGATCTTCGCCACCGTGGCGACGAACTCCGGCGGTGGGTCGGGCGGTGTCTTTGCCCCCACACTCTTCGTCGGCGCGCTGCTGGGGTTCCTCTTCTCGTACCTCTCCAATTCCGTAAGCCTCACGCCCTACCTTCCTGTCGACAACTTCATCCTTATGGGCATGGCGGGGCTTATGGCAGGTGTGATGCACGCGCCGCTCACCGCCACTTTTCTCATCGCGGAGCTCTCCGGCGGTTATAATCTCTTCCTACCGCTCCTTCTCGTCTCTATGACGAGCTACGGCATCTCCCGTCTCTTCATCACCCACAATATCTACGCCCTTCGCCTCGCACAGACCGGGCAGCTCGTCACCCACTCGAAGGACCAGGCCGTCCTCACGCTTATGGATATGGGGCAGGTCTTGGAGAACGACTTCATTGTCCTGAGACCGGATATGACGCTCGGGGAAGCCGTGGGGCAGTTTTCCAAGGGAGAAAGCACGCGTTTCCTGATGCCTGTGATTCAGGAAAAAGACAACCACCTCGTGGGCATTGTCTCCATCGAGCACATCCGCAACATCATGTTCCGCCCCGAGCTCTACGACCGCTTTATGGTCAATAAAATTATGGAGGTACCCCGCAAGCGGCTCACCACGACGATGAGCATGGAAGAAGTGATGCGTGCTTTCGAGGAGACCAAAGCCTGGAACCTGCCCGTGGAGAACCCCGAAGGAGCCTACGTCGGCTTCGTGAGCAAGTCGAAGATCTTCAACATCTACCGCGAAGTCCTCAACGACAACTTCGGCGGAGACTGACCCCATTCCCCTTTCTTATGTCAAAGCTCAAAATCGTCTACTTCGGTACCCCGGAGTTTGCGGCCTATATCTTGGAAAAAATGACCGCCTCGGGTCTCGACATCCGCGGCGTCGTGACGATGCCCGACAAGCCCGCAGGTCGCGGACACCGGCTCCAGCCCTCTGCCGTCAAAGAGACCGCCCAGAGGCTCCTCCCCGGAGTCCCTGTCCTCCAGCCCGAGAAGCTGCGGGACGAGGCGTTCCTCGACGACCTCCGCGCCCTCTCTGCCGATCTCTTTGTCGTCGTCGCTTTCCGGATGCTGCCGCCCGAAGTGTGGACGATGCCGGAGCGCGGCACCTTCAACCTCCACGCCTCCCTCCTGCCGCGCTACCGCGGTGCCGCGCCCATCCAGCGCGTCCTTATGGACGAAGAGGAGAAGACGGGCGTGACTGCCTTTTTCCTCAACGAAGAGATAGACAAAGGGCGCATCATCCTCCGCAAAGAGACCCCCATCGCCCGCACAGAGACGGGCGGCACCCTCTATGACCGGCTGATGAAGATGGGAGCGGATGCCGTCCTCGAGACGATCTCCCTCATCGAGAAAAGTGCGCCCGGCGCGTTCCTCGGTCGGAAACAGAGCGACTTCTACACCGACGACGAGCTTCCCCTGCCCACGGCTCCCAAAATCTTCAAGCCGGACAGGTCACTCCTTTTTCGCGAAACGGAGGGTGCCCATTTGGAGCGCCTGGTGCGTGCGATGAATCCCTACCCCGCCGCCTTTATGACCCATGAGGACGGCACGGAGTACAAGGTCTTCCGCGCCGATTTGCTACCCTCGCAGGAAGGGATGGCTCCGGGCGACTTCAAAGTCACGCACGACCGCAGGCTCATCATCCAGTCCCTCCGCGGCTCACTTGAGATCCTTGAGCTGCAGGCGCCGTCCAAAAAACGCACCTCCGCCGCCGACTTCCTCCTCGGTAACAGTCTCCCCGACGGCAGATTCCTCTAATCCCCATACGACCTACTTTAGCACACACGAGATACGGACCGGGAAGAAATTTTCGGTCCGTATCTTTTTTGGGCGTAGGTACGTACAAGAAAAAATTTTCGGTCTGTATCCGATTGGCGCAAAAAATGGGTATATTTGTGTGCCTCGAAGAGAGAGGCATCTTACAGACGTTGCGTAACAGAGGTGTTTTTGAACAAAAACAGAAGCCCGCTTTTTATTAAAGCGAAGCTGCAAGAGAGAACTCAACATCATAATTATATATTTCCCAAAAATCAAAACTGAATAGTTTATGGTAAAAATTGGCATTAACGGTTTCGGCCGTATCGGTCGTTTCGTATTCCGCGTGGCTGTCGCTCGCGAAGACGTGGAAGTGGTAGGTATCAACGACCTCCTCGACGTGGATTATCTCGCATATATGCTCAAGTATGACACGATGCACGGCAAGTTCCAGGGCACCGTGGACTACGATACGGAAAAGAGCCTCCTCATCGTCAACGGCAAGAAGATCCGTTGCACCCAAGAAATGGATCCCAAGAACCTCAAGTGGGACGAAGTAGGCGCAGAGATCGTATGCGAGTGCACCGGTCTTTTCCTCACCAAAGAAAAGAGCCAAGCACACATCGAAGCAGGTGCTAAGTATGTGATTATGTCCGCACCCTCTAAGGACGACACCCCGATGTTTGTCTTCGGTGTGAACCACAAATCTTACAAGCCCGGCACGCAGATCATCTCCAACGCATCCTGCACCACGAACTGCCTCGCGCCCATTGCTAAGGTTCTCAACGACAAGTTCGGCATCGAGAGTGGCTTGATGACCACCGTTCACTCCACCACCGCAACCCAGAAGACCGTGGACGGTCCATCCAAGAAGGACTGGCGTGGCGGTCGTGCGGCGGCGGGCAACATCATCCCCTCCTCCACCGGTGCCGCCAAAGCAGTGGGTAAAGTAATCCCCGCCCTCAATGGCAAACTCACCGGTATGTCTTTCCGCGTACCGACCCTTGACTCCTCTGTCGTAGACCTCACCGTGAACCTTGCCCAGTCCACGACTTACGAAGAGATCTGCAAGGCAATGAAGGAAGCTTCCGAAGGCGAACTCAAAGGCGTACTCGGCTACACGGAAGATGCAGTCGTATCCAGTGACTTTCTCGGCGATGCACATACTTCCATCTTTGACGCTACGGCAGGCATCGGTCTGACAGACAAGTTCTTCAAAGTGGTTTCTTGGTATGACAACGAAATCGGCTTCTCCAACAAGATGGTCGAAATGTGCGCATACCTCCACAGCGTAAATAAGTAATCAAAGGTCGGCACGAAGTCCCCTTTCCTCAGGTGTAGAGCAAGGCTCGCGGGACTTCCCCCCTCTGATAACGACAATTTCGGTCATAGACCGAAGGGCATAGGCTCTTCGGTCTATGATTTTTTTAACGACTCGTTGCGGAAAAGGTTATACTTTCTTGTTTCTTAGCGAATACACACGTTATTCGCTATATTTGGAGACAAGAAGAGAAACGGCAAAGCGAGGCAGAGGCACTGATTCCCCGCTTGGTTAGCCGGAAAGAGACAGGTCAATAAATGCAGGATACGAAGCCCCATACCCCGTACTACACCCCTTCCGGACAACGAAAAAAGCTGCCCCACGGCATCGTTGCGCTTTTACTCGGACTTTTCCTCCTTTCCTGTGCCAAGCAGTCCTACTACGACATAGACACCCGCACCGACATCGAGAAGGACGGCAACACGGTAATACGCTGGCAGGTCAATCCCGGCATGGAGGGCAGCGTCAAGATTTTTGCCTCTCAAAACGCCTCCTCCTATCCCACAGATCCGGTCGCCGTGGAGCGTATCTCCAAGCAGTTCGCCACCATACCCTATCCCGCGGGCAGCTTCGAGATGCAGTACTTCCTGATGGTGTTCGACGGACGGGAGACACGCGTAGTCTCCTCCCGCACCCTGCCGACACAATCTTTCACCAACCTCCGGGACATCGGCGGCTATATGACCAAAGAGGGCGAACAGGTACGCTGGGGTCTCATCTACAGGGGAACCACACTCTCTCATCTCACGGAAGCAGACCGAGGTATGGTCGCGGCTCTGGGACTCAAAAACCTGGTCATCCTCCTCGACACCGGCGAGAACGGGTCGGAACCCTCCACGGGGTTAAATATCCGCCGCTTCCCCCTCAGTCCGGACAAAGAGTACCACGCCGCACAAGTCAGGGAAAAGATTCTGGAAGGGGAAATGGATCGCCCCGCAGTCATCGACACCCGCGAGAAGACCCTCGAAGACTACGCCTTCAATAACCCCAAGCAGCTCTCCTCTGCTCTCCACTTCCTCCTCGACAGGAGCAATTACCCGATTCTTCTCTCAGACTCCCTCGGCAACGGACGGGTCGCGATTCTTACGGCACTCATCCAGAGTGCACTCGGCGTACCGCAACGCGAGATCATCAATGACTATATGCTCTCCAATGCCCTCACGCCCGTCTCCAATCTCGAACCCGATGGCTACAAGTATCCGTCCCTTGTGCAAGAGTCGCTCATCGAATACTACCGCAATCGCCCCAATGACCTCCAATACATCTTTTACCGTATCAACCGCAAGTACGGTTCTGTGGAGCGCTACTTGGAGCAGGTATTGGCATTCGACAAAGAGGACATCCGGTCGTTGCAGGAGATTCTGCTCTATTAGGAGCGTTTTTAGACCCGCATCGGCGTAAATATTAGTCGTGGACTTGCATAATAGCCGTAAAATTGCGAAATTTGCGCGTCGGATCGTGCTAATCCGTCGTGATTTCTTGATAGAAGTGATGTTTTTCCGTCAGGACTCTCCACGCACTATGTGAGACCATAGAGGTTTTTTGGTGCCGGAAGCCCCGAAAGTCCAGCCCCACAAGAAAAATACCCAGCAATCCCATACAATTATATGACATCATTTAGGACAAAACTCAATCTCGCCGTTCTCTCGACGCAGATGGCGGCAGTGCTTTTTTTTGCTTCCGGGTGCGCCGGAAAAGCAGGTAAAGGTCAGGTCGGAGGTCCCGGCGCAAACAACGGTCAAGTGGGTGAATACCCCGTGATGACGGTCACGACCTCATCCGTCCACGTAGAGGACAGATACCCTGCCACGCTCAAAGGCAAGCTCGACGTAGAGATTCGCCCCCAAGTATCCGGACAGATCGTGCGCCTCGCAGTGGACGAAGGAGCAAGAGTACGCAGAGGGCAGACCCTATTCGTGATCGACCAGGTGCAGTTCCAAGAGCAGGTGAATGCCGCCCGCGCCGCCGTCCGCGTGGCCGAGACAAGTGTAGCCACCGCGCAGCTCACCGTGGACAATAACCGTCTCCTTGCGGACAAAAACGTCATCGGAGCCTACGCGATGCAGACCTCCGAAAACGCCCTTGCCACCGCCCAAGCACAGCTCGCGCAGGCCAAAGCGCAGCTCGTTTCGGCGCAAAAGAACCTCTCTTTCACCAATATATCCAGTCCCACCGACGGCATCGTGGGCTCTATCCCCTTCCGCGTCGGCTCACTCGTCAGTCCCTCGATGGCACAGCCACTGACGACGGTGAGCGACATCAGCGAGATGTACGCCTACATCTCCCTCACCGAGCGGCAGCTCCTGGCGCTCAGCCACGACGGAGCCTCCGTAAATGACGCCATCGGGAAGATGCCGCCCGTCTCTCTCGAGCTTCTCGACGGCAGTCTCTATCCCGAGAAAGGCACCGTCTCCACCATCAGCGGCGTAATCAACCCCACCACCGGGTCCGTTGACGTCCGCGTCCTTTTCCCCAATCCCGCAAGGACACTCCTTAGCGGCAGCTCGGGCACCGTGATCATCCCCACCGTGATCGCAAACGGCATCCTCATCCCGCAGAGCGCGGTCTACCAGATACAGGAGCGGAGCTTCGTCTACACTGTGGATGCCTCCAATGTGGCTCACTCCGTGGAGGTAACGATTACGGATGCCAATGACGGCAAAAATTATGTCGTCTCTTCCGGTCTCAAAGCGGGCGACGTCATCGTCACCGACGGTCTCATCACCCTCAAAGACGGAGCGACGATTTCGATTGCCAAGGGGGGAGAAAAAACCGCGACCCCATCCACGGCGTCCACAGACGAGTGACCCGGGTCGGAAGGCGCACCCTTTTTGGGAAAAAATTTCGGCCGTACCGGGAGACTTTTCCCGGTCTGTACGAGCAGGAAGGGAGACACGTACCGGGAAGACCTTTTTGGTCCGTACCATTTTCCCTCCGACCGTCGGACGCGCCACGGCTCTATGAGTGATGGCCTTATCAGAATAGAATAAGAGAGAAACAAATGAATCTTTCAGGCTTTATAAACCGCCCGGTCCTCTCGACCGTCCTATCCGTCTTCATCGTCATCTTCGGTCTCATCGGGATCTTCACACTTCCCGTGGAGCGCTATCCGGACATCGCGCCGCCAACCATCTCCGTCAGCGCCAATTACCCCGGCGCCAATGCCGAGACGGTGGTAAACTCGGTTCTCTCCCCCCTCGAAGAATCCATCAACGGGGTGGAGGGGATGACCTATATGACCAGCTCCGCATCCAACGCCGGTATGGGACGCATCACGATCAATTTCCAGACCGGGTTCGACCCCGATATGGCTCAAGTGAACGTCCAAAACCGCGTCTCCGAAGCCCTCTCCCAGCTGCCGGCAGAAGTAACCCGCTCCGG
>JASBZK010000048.1 GCA_029983505.1 Porphyromonas sp. | reverse complement strand
GAGACGAAGCTCTTCCAAGACCGCTACATCGGCAGCAAAGAGGTGGAAGTACAGCTCTTCCCGTGGGAGAAACTCGACCTCGTGGATAAGGCAAAAGCGCTCTTCTTCTAATAGTATTCACTTCGTAAGTGAATATGCGCAGTTTTCCGCCATCGGCTAATTTTGCCGTCCATATTCTATTTATCTTGATTTATTTCGTACATTTGCATCAGAGTTGAAGTCTGAGACTTTCAGCTTTTTATTTAACACTCTATTTAGTACACCTGTTATTATGTTTTAATATTTCTCTTTTTACGCGCTGAGTGCGTTGTTTCTAACGCTTGCCTCCTGCAAAAGTGCCGACACCCCGAATGGAGTACCCACTCCAAATACTTCTTCTCCCACTGAAGGGGTTTACCTCGGTCACTTCTCTCTCTCTCCGAGTTTACGCGCCACAGAAACGAGTGACGTAAAGACACTTTCTTTCTACTCCGATTCCGACTCAAAGGGTCTTTCCTTGGATGTTTACATCATAAGACCAAATGAGTTGTTCGGCTATGACGCAGATCTGGATGGTTCGATTGACTTTTACGCCAAACTTACGGATAATAGTCTTGAACACGTTATTTATCTTGACTCCAACAAAAAAGAGCTGAGAGAATTTACAATCACGATGATAAGTGATTATGAGGTTCGTTTTGACCCAATTGGGGCATATAAACCCGCTCCAAACCTTCGTGGACTATTTGGAGGGAATGAATCCCTATCGGATTGCTTTGCAAGAAGAATGGGCTCTGCTCATGGACTTTTAATGGCAGCCGCGGCAAATCTAATCGGACCTGAAGGTCCTTTGGCTGTTTGTGCTGGAGCTGCTCTAAGTTGTGCGATATGGACACCAAATTAAAAAAACGAACCATTGTTCTACTACTGATTACAGCTTTATCTGTTGCATTATTCTTGGTACTGGACTACTTCTCTATCGGATCAAAACCTGTTAATCCCTTACTCTGGGTAGTAATATTGTTCCTCTCTGCTCTGATTGGAGAGAAGTTCCTTTGGAAATACTTCATCTAAGTCCAGACATAACGAATCGAGTATCTTGTAACAAACATCTTTAACGTAGTAAAACAATCTGTAGAAGAATCTTTTGAATCCGGACTTTCTTCATTCAAATGATCTCATAATCCAAACATACCTTTTTAATTTTGGAGTATGAATTAGAGCAATATTTGACGACAAGCAAAGTTTTGGTATCTTTGCCGCAGAGCTCATAGTGAATGAGAGCATCCCCGGAGGGGGGTGTCTCTCATTTTTATATACCTTACCCGGACAAAACGCAGGCGCTAATGGACATCACCCAGGACATCAGGAGAGCGACAGAAGAAGCACTCGATTCAAAAGAGGGATTTTTCCTCGTCTCCGCCGAAACAAAAAGCGGGAGCGAGATACTCGTCGAAGTCGATAACGACCTCCGACCCATCTCACTCGAAGAGATCATCACTCTTACCCGCGAAATCAAAGACGCGGTGGGCGAAGAGCGTCTCGGCGACTACGACCTCACCGTCTCCAGCGCCGGGCTCACCTCCCCGCTCCGCATGCCGAGGCAGTACCGCAAGTTTTTGGGCAAAGAGCTCTCCGTCCTCCAAAAGAAGGGTGTCAAAGAGACCGGCCTCCTCAAGAGTGCCGACGACGAAGGCATCACCCTCGAAGTAAAGCGCAAAGTCAAGGTTGAGGGCAAAAAGCGGAAAGTGGAAGAGGCGGTCAGCCTCCTCATCCCCTACACGGAGATAAAAACCGCCGTCTACCTCCTCAAAGTCTGAGGCCCCCAAAGGCTCCCTCGGACGGGGTCGGGTGCGAAGCGCCGTTTTTGCACGTACCGGGATCGAACCGAGACACAGAGCGAAAAAAGAAAAAGACCCGTACCGAAAAAGATTCGAGACACGTACCCCCGGATTTTCGGCAAGGAGAGCAAGCAAGCGAAATAAGAGATTTACACCATACATTTCACCTATGAACAGGAAAGAGAGAACAAGCCTGATGGATGCCCTCAAAGAATATATGGGGCAAAAAAACATCGATGAGGACACCCTGATCAAAGTGCTCGAGGAGTCCCTCCGCAACGCCATCGCAAAGATGTTCGGCACGGACAGCAACTTTGACGTCATCGTCAATCCCGACCACGGGGACGTGGAGATATGGAGAAACCGAACTATCGTACCCGATGGCGAAGTGGAAAATGTGATGACCCAAGTCTCTCTCTCCGAAGCGCACGCCAATGGTGGCGAAGACCTGGAAGTGGACGAAGAATTCACAGACAAAGTCGAGTTCGAGTCCTTCGGTCGCCGCGCCATCCAGAACCTCCGTCAGTCCCTCGTCTCCAAAGTCCTCGAGCTCGAAAAGGACTCCCTCTACGCCGAGTACTCCAAGCGCGTGGGCGAAATCATCCTTGCGGATGTGTATCAGGTGTGGAAGCGTGAAGTCCTCCTTATGGACGCCGAAGGCAACGAACTTATCCTCCCGCGCACAAACGTCATCCCGCGTGACCGTTTCAAGAAAGGCGACCAAGTCAACGCCATCATCGACCACGTGGAGTACAATAACAATAACCCCAAGATCATCCTCAGTCGTACCTCGGACGAATTTCTCAAGCAGCTCTTTGCCCGCGAAGTGCCGGAGATACAGGACGGTCTTGTGACGATTAAGGCCGTGGCCCGCATTCCGGGCGAACGCGCCAAAGTGGCCGTGGAGACCTACGACGACCGCATCGACCCCGTCGGCGCCGTCGTCGGTGTCAGAGGCTCCCGCATCCAAGGTGTCGTCACAGAGCTGCGTAACGAGAGCATCGACATCCTTCAGTGGACGAGCAACCCCGTCCTGCTCATCCAGAGAGCCCTCAGCCCCGCCAAAGACCTCGAAGTAAAAATCGATGAGGAGACAAAGCGTGCCGATGTCTATCTCCCGAGAGAGGAAATCAAGAAGGCCATCGGTAAAATGGGCTACAACATCAAGCTCGCCATGCTCCTCACCGGCTACGAAATCGACATCTACCGCGAGGAGACGCAGGATCTCGAAGAGGAAGACCTCTTCCTCACCGAGTTCGACGACGAGATCGAGAAGTGGGTCATCGACATCCTGCTCGGCATCGGGTGCGACACCGCCAAGAGCGTCCTCCGTCGCTCCAAAGAAGATCTCCTCAGAGCCACAGACTTGGAAGAGAGCACCATCGACCATGTGATCCAGGTGCTTATGACCGAATTTGAGGACGACGAACTGCCCGCCGACCGCTACCCGAACCTTCCTCCGCGCGATCCTCGATACTACCCTACCACGACAGAAGGTGCGGCAGACGAAGACCACGGAGACGAAGAAGAGACGGAGACTGCTCCCGAAGAGGCCTAAGACGCCCCTTCCGACTAAGCGAGAAAATTTAGCAAGAGCCTAAACTGAGGAAAAAAGAAGACGTATGCCATCTGTAAGACTGAATAAATTAGCGAAAGAACTCCAACTCGGGGTGCAAAGCGTGATCGACTTCCTATCCAAAAAGAAGCCGACCGAAAGCTACAATCCCAATAGCAAACTGACTACCGACGAACTGGATATGGTGGTCAGAGATCTCGGCAACACGCTCTCTGAGACCGACAAGAAAGCTCTTGTGGAAAAGTTTACCTCCAAGCCAGAAGCCCCCAAACCCGCTCCCGAACCCAAAGCGGCACCGGCACCCAAAGCCACTGAAGCCCATAAGAACGGAGCTTCTCTCTCCGGCGGAGGCAGAAGCCACGGACCCAAAGTCGTCGGCAAAGTGAACCTGGACAAAAAAGGTAACGTCATCCCGCCCTCCAAGCCCGAAGCACCGAAGATAGAGGAGCCCGTCAGAGCAGAAAAAGAGGTACAGACCGGGGAGAAAAAACCGGTCAGACCGGAAGTAAAAAAAGAACCCGTACCGGAAGAGAAAAAGGTACAGACCGAAACCCGCCCAGCTCCCGCATCCGCACCCAAGACCGAAACGGTAAAGCCGGAAGCCCCAAAAGCAGAAGAGCCTAAGGCGAAGATCGAGACACCTGCCCCGCCCCATACCGAAGAGGCTCCCGCCCCGACTCCTAAAGAGGCATCGGAAAAGGCACCATCTTCCGCAAAAGAAAAGCCCGAAGTCAAAGCCGAATCTGTACAGCCCGCCCAGAAAGAGCCCGCTAAGAAGGAAGAAGCTCCGAAATCCGAGACTCAGCCGACCTCGTCCAAAGACGAGGTCTTCCGCGTCGGTTCCGTCGAACCCATCGGCATCAAAGTCATCGGACACGTCGACCTCTCCAAGATGGAAATCGGCAGAGGCAGTCGTCGCAAAGAGAAACGCAAACGCACCGTCGTCAAGGGTTCCGAGAAAATCGACATCGAGAAGCAGGCTCGCGAAGAGAGCGCAGGCGGTAGCGGAGGCAAAAAAGGCGGTAACGGGCAAAAAAGCCAGAATAAAGACGGCAACCGCAGGCAGAATAACCCAGCCTCCAAGGAGGCGGTGGGACGTAAAGCCAAAGCTCAGAAGAAGAAGCAACAGCAGCAGCGCGAACAGCCTCACGAGATCACTCAGGAAGAAATCCAGAAGCAGATCAAGGAGACGATGGCTGCCATCCAAGGTCGCAGAAGCGGCTCCGGCAACTCCGCCAAGTACCGCAGGGACAAGCGAGAGGAGAGACGGAGAGGCGAAGAACTCCAACACCAGGCCGAGATGGAAGCCGGCAAACAGCTTCAGCTCACCGAGTTCGTCACCCCTAACGACCTCGCCCAGATGATGGACATCCCCGTCAATAACATCATCGCCCTCGTCTTCAACCTCGGAATGATGGTCTCCATCAACCAGCGTCTGGACAAAGACACCATAGAGCTCATCGCGAGCGAATACGGCTATGAGGCAAACTTTGTCGACCTCCAAGTGGCAGATGCCATCGAAGTAGAGGAGGACAATGAAGAGGATCTCGAACCCCGCGCACCCATCGTGACCGTCATGGGACACGTCGACCACGGTAAGACGTCACTTCTGGATGCCATCCGAGACACAGACGTCATAGCACACGAAGCGGGCGGCATCACCCAGCACGTCGGCGCCTATCGCGTCACCCTCGACGATGACCGATCCATCACATTCCTCGACACGCCGGGTCACGAAGCTTTCACCGCCATGCGTGCCCGTGGCGCCCAAGTCACCGATGTCGTCATCATAGTCGTGGCCGCCGACGACGGCGTGATGCCCCAGACCAAGGAGGCCATCAGTCACGCATCGCTCGCAGGCGTCCCCATCGTATTTGCGATCAATAAGATTGACAAGCCGGGTGCCAACCCCGACAGGATCAAAGAGGAACTCGCCAATATGAATTACCTCGTCGAGGACTGGGGCGGCAAATATCAGAGTCAGGAGATCTCCGCGAAAAAAGGTATCGGTATCAAAGACCTTTTGGAAAAAGTACTTCTCGAAGCCGAAGTCCTGGAGCTCAAAGCCAATCCCCACAAGCGCGCCGTCGGCTCCGTACTCGAGAGCACGATGGAGCAGGGACGGGGCTACACGACGAAAGTCCTCGTACAGGACGGTACCCTGCACGTGGGCGACTACATCGTCGCGGGACCGAATTACGGCCGCGTCAAAGCCCTCTTCGACGACAGAGGCAATAATGTCCAAAGCGTGGGACCATCCGAGCCGGTCAAGGTTCTCGGTCTGAACGGCGCCACCGCCGCGGGCGAGACGCTTAACGTCATGGAGACTGAGTCCGAAGTACGCGACATCGCCTCCAAGCGCGAGCAGCTGCAGAGGGAGCAGAGGGAACGCACCCAGAGGATGCCCTCCCTTATGGACCTCGGTCGCCGCATCGCCGAAGGCAAGGCTCAAGAGCTCAACATCATCGTCAAAGGAGATATGGACGGCTCCGTGGAAGCTCTCTCGGACTCCATCGAAAAACTCTCCACCGACGAGATACACGTCCACGTCATCTACAAAGGCGTCGGTCAGATCACCGAGAGCGACGTCTCCCTCGCATCCGCGTCCGGCGCCGTCGTCATCGGCTTCCAGGTGCGTCCCGCACAGGGTGCGAAGCGCATCGCCGAAGACAGCGGCGTGGAGATCCGCACCTACTCCGTCATCTACGATGCACTCGATGACGTGAAGACGGCTATGGAAGGGATGCTCTCGCCCGAGACCAAAGAGCGCGTCACCGCGAACCTTGAGGTACGCGAGATTTTCAAGATATCCAAGGTGGGCACCATCGCCGGCTGTTTCGTCACGGACGGCAAGATCTCCCGCTCGGACAAGATCCGAGTCATCCGCAACGGTGTCGTGGTACACTCCGGAGAGCTCGCCTCCCTCAAGAGGTTCAAGGACGATGCCAAAGAAGTGGCCTCCGGTCTCGAGTGCGGTATCTCCATCGTCAACTACAACGACATCCAAGCAGGCGACGAAATCGAAGCTTACCAAGAGTACGAAGTCAAGCGTACCCTCGAGTAACCGCGCCTTTTTGGTACAGACCAAGCCTCTCACGAGACACAGACCTCGGAGAGAAAGTAGTACGGGCCGGGAGAATATTCTCGGTCCGTACCTTTTTGGAGGGCGAACTTTTGGCTCCGTCCGATTGTTTCACGAAAGGACAGGGTTGTCATAAGATGTCCCTGCGAATTAAACAAACGTAAGTTGCGATTTATCCGATGAACGAACAGCCTTCCTTCGATGAGGTCTTGGACGACCTCACCTCACAGGAATACAAATACGGTTTTACCACAGACATCGAGACCGAGTATCTCCCCAAAGGGCTCTCCGAAGAGACCGTCCGCGAGATCTCGCGTCTCAAAGAAGAGCCGGAGTGGCTCCTCGATTTTCGGCTTGAGGCCTTTAGGGGGTGGCAAAAGATGAAGATGCCCGAGTGGGCACACCTTAATATACCCCCGATCGACTTCCAGGACATCATCTACTTCGCCCGCCCCAAGCGCCAAAAGAGCGAAGACGAGGAGATGGATCCGGAGCTCGAGCGGACGTTTGAGAAGCTCGGCATCCCCATCAATGAGCGCAAAGCCCTCGCCGGCTACGCCGTCGACGCGGTGATGGACTCCGTCTCCGTCAAGACGACGTTTCGCGAGACGCTTGCGGAGAAAGGGATCATCTTCTGCTCCTTTTCCGAAGCCGTCAAGAACCACCCCGATCTCGTCCGCAAGTACCTCGGCAGCGTGGTGCCGCCGCGGGACAATTTTTTTGCGGCGCTGAACTCCGCGGTCTTCTCCGACGGATCCTTCGTCTACATCCCCAAGGGCGTCCGCGCGCCGATGGAGCTCTCGACCTATTTCCGCATCAATGCGATGAATACGGGACAATTCGAGCGCACCCTCATCATAGCGGACAAGAGCGCTTACGTCTCCTACCTCGAGGGCTGCACCGCCCCGATGCGCGACGAAAATCAGCTCCACGCAGCCATCGTCGAGATCATCGCCGAAGAGGACGGAGAAGTCAAGTACTCCACCGTCCAAAACTGGTACCCGGGCGACAAAGACGGCAAGGGCGGCGTCTATAACTTCGTCACAAAGAGAGGACACTGCAAAGGCGACCGGTCCAAGATTTCTTGGACACAAGTGGAGACCGGCTCTGCCATTACGTGGAAGTACCCGAGCTGCATCCTCAGAGGCAACGGCAGCGTGGGCGAATTTTACTCCGTGGCCGTCACCAATAACTACCAACAGGCGGACACCGGCACGAAGATGATCCATCTCGGCAAAAACACCAGAAGCCGCATCGTCTCCAAAGGCATAAGCGCCGGCCATAGCGAAAACTCCTACCGCGGTCTCGTCCGCATAGCCCCCGGCGCAGAGGGCGCACGGAATCACTCCCAGTGCGACTCCCTCCTCGTCGGCGACAAGTGTGGGGCACACACTTTCCCCTACTCCGATGTCCAAAACGACACCGCCATCATCGAGCACGAAGCCACCACCTCAAAGATCAGCGAAGACCAGCTCTTCTACTGCATGCAGAGAGGCATACCTCCCGAGGATGCCGTAGGGCTCATCATCAACGGCTATGCCAAAGAGGTAATGAACCAGCTGCCGATGGAGTTTGCCGTAGAAGCCCAGAAGCTCCTCTCCATCTCCCTCGAAGGCTCCGTCGGCTGAGCGTCCTTTTCCACATCTACTTCATTCCAGTCTATAAGTCTAATGTTACAGATAACGAACCTTCACGCCGGCATAGACGGCAAAGAAATACTCAAAGGGGTGAACCTCACCATCCCCACGGGCGAAGTCCACGCCGTGATGGGACCCAACGGCGCGGGCAAAAGCACCCTCTCCAACGTCATCACCGGACACCCGAAGTACCAAGTCACCGAAGGAGCCATCACTTTTGACGGGAAAGACGTCCTCGCCATGGCCCCCGAAGAAAGAGCGCAATTAGGGATCTTGATGAGCTTCCAGTACCCGGTGGAGATACCCGGCGTCTCGATGGTCAACTTCCTCCGCACTGCGCTCAACGCCAAACGCGCCGCCCACGGAGAGCCGGCCGTAAGCCCGTCGCAGTTCCTCAAACTCATCAGGGAAAAACAGCAGCTCGTAGAGATGCCCTCTGAGCTCGCGTCCCGTCCCGTGAACGTCGGCTTCTCCGGCGGCGAGAAGAAGCGCAACGAGATCTTCCAGATGGCGGTACTCGAGCCTAAGCTGGCCGTCCTGGACGAGACCGACTCCGGTCTCGACGTGGACGCGCTCCGCATCGTCTCCCACGGCGTCAACAGTATGAGAGGACCGGAGTTTTCGGCGCTTGTCATCACGCACTACCAGCGGCTATTGGATCTCATTAAGCCGGACTACGTGCATGTCCTCCTCGATGGACGTATCGTCAAAAACGGCGGACCGGAGCTCGCCCTCGAACTTGACCAAAAGGGTTACGACTGGTTGCGCGAAGAAAAAGCGGAGGACTGATCTGTGATGGAAAAGACGATTACCCAAGCGTTCCTCGACCTCTACGACGGCTCCGTCAGAAATAGCGATGGGGATCTCCCTGCGCTCCGAAAGGCGCGAGAAGAGGCCGCTGCTCTGCTTCGGGAGCAGCCCCTGCCCCATACCAAGTCCGAGCACTACCGGAGGTTCGACGTAGACGCCGCCCTCTCGGACATCGCCCGCAATATCGACTGCAGCTACCGCCCGGACGTGAGCCGCTTTTCCGGCAAATCCTGTTTCCTCAGTTTCAAGGCTGATGCAATACAGGCGTTTATGTCGGGCGGATTGGTACACGATGTCAGTGATGCCGGCTCCCCGGAGAAGGGCTATTTCATCGGCTCGGTACACACTTTTGCGAAGCTCTACCCGGAGGTGCTTAGCGCGCACTTCTCTCAGGTGCCGTCCCTTAAGGGAGACCCGCTCTCGCAGCTCAATACACTCTTCTTTAGCGACGCCCTCGTCATCTACCTCAAGCGCGGCACGCATCTCTCGAGACCGATACACCTCCTGCACCGCGTCGCGGTCAGGAGGGAGGGCAGCAGCGTCTCCTTCCCGCGCATCCTTCTGATTGCGGAAGAAGACACCGAGGCGAAGCTCCTCTCCTGCATCCACGGCTTCAATCCCCATATAAAGGCGTTCCAAAACGCGGTGGCAGAGCTGTATGTGGGCGAAAGGAGCCGGATCGAGTTTTACCTGCTCGAAGAGACCCTCCCTCTCGTCACCCGCATCCATAATGTCCACTCCGTCCAGGAGCGTGACTCGCGTCTCCTCATCAATAATCTCACGCTCCAAAACGGCAAGTCGCGCTCCAATTACCGGTGCGACCTCGCGGGCGAAGGCGCAGAGCTTAACCTCGACGGTCTTGCGATACTCGACGGGGAGCAGGTTGCGGACAACCACACCGTGATTCGTCACTCGGCACCGCGCTGCAAGTCGGACGAACTCTTCAAGTACACCATCAACGACGAAGCGCGCGGCTCATTCTCTGGGATGATCTACGTCGCCAAAGATGCCCAGAAGACAGAGGCGTACCAAAATAACCGAAACCTCCTTTTGAGCCGGAATGCCAAGATGTACTCCAAGCCCCAGCTCGAGATCTACGCCGACGACGTCAAGTGTTCTCACGGACTGATGACGGGGCAGCTCGACGAAAACGGGCTCTTTTACCTCCGTCAGAGAGGCATCCCGTACCAGGAAGCCGTCACGATGATGACGATTGCTTTTATGGGAGACATCATCGACCGCATCACGCTGCCCGACCTAAAGGAGCGCCTCATCGCCCTTGTCGAAGACCGTTACCGCGGCAAGCACTCCCTCTGCTCGGCGGGCAACCTCTAAGCCTCATTATCTATTCAGTCTACGCTCCACGACTTGGATCACGTTGTATATGGCGAGGATCTGAGACCCGTGGAGCGTAAAATCTTTGTAGTCGGGGTTGTGCGAGTGGAGCATATAGAGGTCTTTCTCGAGATCTTGGTCGACGACTTCCTTGATGACGATACCGTCGTCTATCGTGACGAAGACGAAATAGCGCCAGTTGTGCCGGTGCAGTCCGTCGCGCCAATAGGTTCTGTCCACGTTACGCACGAGGACGAGGTCGCCATTGGCGAGATCCATGATGTCGCCACCATCCATAGACTCGCCTTTGACTCTGAAGAGGCGGTACTCTCCGGAGTGAAATTTCTCGATGGGGATATTGTAGAGGGTCTTGACTTCGTCCGGAAATGTCTCCACAAAACCGCGAAAAGGACCTGCGGAAGCGGTGTCGTCCATCACCTCATATCCGGTACTCTCTCTCGGCATATACGCCCCGGCGGTGGACTCTTTGCTCTGCGAAAGGAGAGCCAAGAGCTTACTCATCATCCTCGGATCCTCGTCTCCGGAAGCGACCCTGTCTTCCTCTTCACGGGGTACGTACCGGGGGAATCGCGCCGGTACGTCCCACTTCGTCACTTTGCCCAGACCGAGGAAAAGCCATCGATCCGTATAGTCCGGGAAGCGCTTTAGGATAAGCTCGAGTGTCTTGTCCTGCGGCTTGGTGAGTCCCCTCTGAATGCGCATCACGGTAGTCGGACTTGAGAGACCGAGTTTTTTGGTGAAAGAGGAGGCATCCATCTTTTCCCGCTTCATAATGAAAGCGACACGCTGCCAACGCCTCGAGAGCTCGGGATCGGGGAGCTCGGGGTCGGGGACGAGCACAGGCAGCTCTCCCGTAAGCACCCACTCCCTATTAAAGACGTGGGCGAAAGAAGAGGCAAAAGTCTCCAGAAAAGAGACCGTAAGATAGCCCGTATTGGGTGCGAAAGCGTTGCGCACCGTGGCGGGCGAAAGTTTCGTCTCGCGCGCGAGGTCACTGAGAGTAAGGTCGGGCGAGTATTTGCGCAAGTAGGCAAAAGCCTGACTGAGGCGCTCTTTGGCTGCTGCTTTATCCATAAAAAATCAGAGAGATGTCTGTATCGGTCTGTCGAAAAAAGAAGGGAGGTACAGGGCGTACCCTGTGCACACAGCGT
>JASBZK010000047.1 GCA_029983505.1 Porphyromonas sp. | reverse complement strand
ATCTCGAAATCAAAGAAATCATCGGGACAGAGGAAGATCTGATCATCGACTCTCCAAGAAACGCTCTTGAAATCGCCAACACGGCAAACACTACGGTGTCCAAACCCCGCATTCAGCTCAAGACTATTATTAAGCCGCTTGAAGGTTGGTCGATCACCGGGGAGTACACGTTTCTCTCTACCAATACGATCAATAGAGGCTACACGGGTATAACCCGCTACGCGGACGTCCAACTCGCCGTCAAGACCCAGCCTTCGGACCCGACGAAAGACCAATATTGGATCCTTAATCAAGAGAACAAATACCACGCACTCAACCTCTACAGCAACTACGACTTCGAGATAGGCAAGCACAAAGTGGGTCTTATGGTCGGCTTCAACCAAGAAAGCTCATACTACGGAGACGCCAAAGCCACCATAGAGGGACAGTCTGTACCGACAGTACCTTCATTCGGGGGCGGAACGGGCGAGAAATACCTCTCGGACAGCTACAGCGAGTTTGCGATACGCGGAGCTTTCGGACGTCTCACCTACAATTACGACAACCGCTACCTCCTCAACGTCAACGCCCGCTACGACGGATCCTCTAAGTTCCCTAAGTCCAACCGCTTCGGTTTCTTCCCCTCTGTCTCCGTGGGATGGAGAATCGCCAACGAGAGCTTTATGGACTGGTCTGACAGGTGGCTCGACGACTTCAAGATCCGGGCTTCTTACGGAGAGATCGGCAACCAGAGTATCGCACCTTACGGATTCGTACCTCAGATGACAATCGGTCAGTCCAGCATCTGGATAGACAAGGGCGGACGCATCACCTACATCGATTCTCCGGAATTGGTTCGTGCGAACTACACCTGGGAACGCGTCTCCACTCTTGACGTAGGCTACGACCTCACCGCCTTCTCCGGACGTCTTAATTCCACATTCTCCTGGTACCGCCGAAATACGCTCGGGATGCTTGCGCCCGGTGCCGAGATCCCGGCTGTCATCGGAGCTGAAGCGCCTCAGCAGAACGTAGCCGACCTTTCGACAAAGGGATGGGAACTCTCCGTGAATTGGCGCGACGTGATAGGGGACTTCAGGTATAATGTGGGCTTTAACCTCTACGACCACCGCTCTTTTGTCACCAAATACCTCAACCTCTCCGGGAACATCGACCAATGGTACGCCGGCGAAGAGCTTGGCAACATCTGGGGTATGTACGCGGACAGATACTACGACATAAGCGACTTCGACCTCGCAAAAGCCAAGACCAACCTCTGGGTGCTCAATGAAGGCGTTACCGCCATTCAAGGCGTTGTTGTCAAGCCGGGCGATATTATGTTCAAGGACCTCAACGGCGACGGCACTATCAACGGCGGAGCCGGGACCTTGAAGGATCACGGCGACCTCGACATCATCGGCAATACGACCTCGCGTTACCAATTCGGGGTCAATCTCGGACTCGGCTACAAGGGCTTCGACCTTAGTGCTTTGCTGCAAGGAGTAGGCTCCAAGCAGTATTGGCTCGGCGGACACGCGATGTTCCCCTTCGGAGCCGGTGGATCCGATGGTGCTTTCCAGCCGATCTTCTACAATCAAACCGACTATTGGACGGCCAAGAGCTATGACCCCGATGACCCAGACTATATGGTAGCCCAAAATCCCGGTACCCGCCTTTTCCGCATCTACGGGCAGGAGCAAAACGTAGGCTCCAACGCGCGCAGAAGCGACAAATACCTCCAGAGTGCCGCTTACTTAAGAGTCAAGAACGTCACACTTTCTTACTCTTTCTCTCCCAATCTCATCAATAAAATAGCCCTCAGCGGACTCCGGCTCTACGTCAGCGTGGAAAATCTTGCCACTTTCTCTTCCCTGCCCAAAGGATATGACCCGGAGAGCCTCTCGTGGTCTTATCCCTTCTACAGGACTTGGTCCGTCGGAGCGTCGATCACCTTGTAATCCCCCGGCAAGAAGATGCACAATGCTATTCGAAACAGACAAGCGACACACAGTATAACATGAAACTGCATAAAATACTATCCATATTGGCACTCCTTGGCGGTGCGACCGGATTAGGCGGATGCAACGACAACTTCCTCGAAGTCTACCCCAAGACCACTCTTACGGAGCAAAATGCCTTCAATACCTACGACAACTTCAAGGCCTATGTTTATCCCCTGTACGGGATGTTTACGGACGCCCGGATCATGACCAACTTCTCGGGTGGAAGTTACTACTGGGGCGGTCAGAGAAATTCCGACTTCTTTGCCGGAGTGATGACCACGCGCGACAACGCCCTTAACCCCTATGCGTTCCAGACGTTCACGGCCGTAACGAATTCGGGGAACTGGAGCTTTGGGTACATCCGCACCATAAACCTTATGCTCTCCAAGATCGACGGAGCTCCGCTCTCAGATGCAGAGAAAGAGCACTGGCGCTCGGTGGGCTATTTCTTCCATTCTTTCTGGTACATGGAGCTGCTCTCCCGCTATGGGGACATCCCTTATATCGAGACCGTCCTCACAGACGAATCCCCTGAGGCCTACGGCCCCCGCACGCCGAGAGCCGAAGTCGCCCAGAAGATTATCGAAAAGCTCGAGTACGCCGCTGCTCACATAGGCAGCACAGCGAAGGACGGAGACAATCCCGTCACCGCCGATGCCATCAACGCGGCGCTCTCACGTTTCCTCTTGAGGGAGGGGACTTGGGCCAAGTACCACGGGCTCAACGAGCCTTGGCAGGACTATCTCCGCAAGTGTACCGAGGTGTCCGAGAAGCTTATGGCAAAGTATCCGAACCTCTACTACGGCAGCGGGATAAATAAGTACCCCGGGGCAGGCTACGACGAGATCTTCACTTCCGAGAACCTCTCCGGTAAGCCGGGTGTGATCATGTATAAGCAGTATCTCGACGGTATTTCCATGCACCGCTTCAGTGACCTTATACACGTCGAAGCCCACAGAGCCGATGCGCCTCAGGCGACTGTCGACCTCTTTTTGATGAAAAACGGCAAGCCGATCGCCAACCCCACATCAGGCGTCAAAGGGGGAGAGGGTCATGATCTCTGGGACTACTTCTCAGACCGTGACCCGCGGCTTCACATCAATTTCCAACCGCCGTATCAGGCTAAAGTTACGCCGGTTAACCCCAACCCCGACAACGTCACCACGTTCAAGAAATGGACCTATTGGAAAGCAGGAGAAAAGCTCGGTTCTTTCGTCATCACGGATGAATACGCCAAGAAGTTCAGAACCTATATGGATTATTTCGGTCCCAATATCCTCTGCGAAGACGGGGATGGCGTGGAGAGCATCGGAGTAAAGCGCGTCCCCGGACACAACTGGGGCGGTGCGATGGTGCACGGCTCCCCTAACCTCCATCTCTATTCCCAGACAGACAACTATATGCGGACGTGGACCGGATATTATTTCTGGAAACACTTCACGATGTGGGAAAACGGAGACAACACCAACCATCAGACGTCAGACAAACCCATCTTCACCATCGAAGAGGTACTCCTGAACTACGCCGAAGCCTCTTACGAGCTCGGGAAGTTTGACCAAAGTGTTGCGGACCGTACCATCAATAAGCTCCGTGACCGCGCAGGTGTGGCACGAATGGTCGTTTCCGAAATAGGCGACGATTTCGATCCCGACCGTGACAAAGGCACTGCAGCGTGGATCAAAGGCTACGATGCCAAAACCACCTACGAAGTGCCGCCCGTACTCTGGGAGATTCGCCGTGAGCGTATGATCGAGCTGATGGGACAAGGATTCTCTTTCTACGACGTCAAACGCTGGCACAAGGCACCGTACTTCATCAACCGTCAGGTC
Organism: Porphyromonas sp.; assembly: GCA_029983505.1. Taxonomy (GTDB): domain Bacteria; phylum Bacteroidota; class Bacteroidia; order Bacteroidales; family Porphyromonadaceae; genus Porphyromonas_A. The sequence goes on along the minus strand of JASBZK010000047.1, from coordinate 8,026 downwards.
TGCGGAGCCTGGGTGACCAAGAAAGATCTCCCATACGACAAGGGCGCTTACACAGGTCCTTTCGTGGACTACAACGAAATCAAGCGCAACGGCTACGCCCTCTCGCAGACCAATAAACAGGCAGATGCCGGATGGATCTATACATTCGAAGGACCTCTTGCCACCGGCAAAGGCTGGCTCGATGCCTATTACCTCGAAATGGTACCTCTGCATCAGATCAAGATGAATAACGCCCTCTCTCAGAACCCGGGCTGGGATGCCATCTTCCCGGCAGCCACGGAAGAGACCGAAGAGCAACCGTAACGGTCTTTGGTTAAAAGTTAAAAATAAGCAGTCAGCAGTTGATGGTCTTCCATAAAGACCCGAACTGCTGACTGCTCTTCTTTTTAGTTCGCCTATGCGAAGGTCTCGGGGTATTTACTCGGCGTCTTCGGAGGCGCGGCGGCGGAGCTCGTGTTCGATAAGGGCGAGCTCACGCCCGGTCTGACCGGCGACGGAGGTGTTTTCCTCGGCGCGGCGGATCAAGTAGGGGAGGACGCGTGCAGGCGGGGCATAGGGGCAGTATTTGGTGACACGGGAGCCGGCTTTGGCGAGATTGAAGGAGAGGTTGTCGCTCATACCATAGAGCTGTGCAAAATAGATCCGGGGGTCTCCGGGTGCCACCTCCTTCTCCTCCATCAGGTCCATCAGGATCCGCACGCTGGCCTCATTGTGGGTGCCGGCAAAGATATCGAAGACATCAAGGTGATCCATCGTAAAGACGAGAGCAGCGTTATAATTGGTGTCCGTCTCTTCTTTCGTGGCGCAGATGGGATCCACATAGCCCAGCTCGGACGCGCGCAGGCGTTCTTCTTCCATATAGGCTCCGCGGACAAACTTTACCCCCACTCTCACGCCTAATCTTTTGCCCAAGTCATAGAGCTTGCGGAGGTACGGCAGTCTGTCGTGGCGGTACATCTGGAGCGTGGCAAAGACCACGGCGAAGTCGGGACGATTGAACCGCTCTATGGCTTCGTCCGTCCACTCGTCGATAAGGCTCTGATAGGCATAGTGCTCGGCGTCCACGAGGATGTGGATACCGGCTTTGGCAGCTTCTCCGCAGAGCTCCATAAAGCGCATCTTCGTCTGGTCATAGTTTTGTCGCTCCTCGTCCGTGAGCGCCCTTAGTCCCTTTTCCTGCGCTTTGATGAGGACAGGAACCATCCCGAGGCCGGAGACTTTGAAAACCGCATGGGACACCTCCGGATGTCTTGCCGCGAAGCGGACGGCTTTCAGATTGTGGACAAAGTTGTCCAAAGTGTCCTCTTCGTTGTCGCCCCCTTCGGCGGAGTAGTCCATCACACCTTGGAGACCTCCGCTGTAGAGCTTGCGGAGCTTGGGGAGGGAGTCCCGGAGGGTCTCTCCGGTCACGAAATGCCTGTACAGCGTGGGACGGAGCGCCCAGCCGATGGGCAGGCCAAAAGAGGTGGAGAGATAGGCTCCGAACTTACCGAGAGAGAGGAGTGCGGGCGAAGCCATACCGCGGAAGAGGAGACGTGCCATCTTGAGCTCGCAGTCGTCCTTTTGGGCAAAAGCGGCGGCAGTATCTCTAAAGTCTACTTTTTGTCGGGACATAATTTGTGCGGTTTTTTAGTTGTTATATAGAATAAGGGGGCACCGGGCAGTCACTCATTCCCTACCCCACGAGACAAACATACCCATTTTTTGCACGCACAAAAGAGGTGCGAAAAAAGGTACGTACCAAGGCGGAGACTTCGGTCTGTACCAAGTGGGGAAAAGACCCGTACCGAGCCGAACGCCCCGGTACGTATCTCGCTCGGAGGAAGTTTCGGGAGAGAATATTGTGTGTTGCGGCAAAATTTGGCTAAATTTGAAGGGTCAAATGGAAGTACTTGGCGTTACAGACCATGACGAGCCGGTGCGTTTCCGGTTGGTTTAACGGATAAAGAGATACTAATTTTCAAACAAATACATATTACCCACCTTTATGAGAACTAAAATCTTAGCGGGCTTGGCCCTGTCTATGATGACCGTCTTGGGCGTGTCTGCGCAGCAGGATATGCTGTCGACACCGTTCCCCATAGATCCGGCTGTCCGTATGGGCAAGCTCGACAACGGTCTCACGTACATCATCCGGCACAATGAGCGTCCGGAGAAGCGTGCCCAGTTTTACATCGCCCAGAAAGTCGGCTCTATGCAGGAGCAGGACCACCAGGCAGGATTGGCGCACTTCCTCGAGCACTTGGCCTTCAACGGCACAGAGCACTTCAAGGGCAAAAATCTCATCGACTTCCTCGAGAAGAACGGCGTCAAGTTCGGCTCTAACCTGAACGCCTACACCTCTTTCGACGAGACCCTGTACCAGATCATGGATGCCCCCACTTCGCGTCAGTCTTTCGTCGACTCCTGCCTCCTCATCCTCTCCGATTGGTCCAGCGCCATTTCGCTCGAAGATGAAGAAATAGACAAAGAACGCGGCGTGATCCACGAAGAGTGGCGCTCGCGCGACAACGGTATGATGCGCGCCTATAACGACCTTTTCCTCAAAGCCTTCCCCCCGGGTCATCAGTACGGCAAGCGTATGCCCATAGGCTCTATGGACGTGGTTATGAACTTTAAGCCCGAGACGATCCGCGACTACTACCACACCTGGTACCGTCCCGACCTCCAAGGCATCATCGTCGTGGGTGACATCGACGTAGACCGCATCGAGGCTAAGATTAAGGAACTCTTCGGAGGCTTCAAGGTACCCGAAGGTGCTCCCGAACGCGTCTATGTCGACGTGCCGGACCACACCGCACCCATCTCCATCGTGGAGACCAACCCCGAAATCGTGGGTACGAGCCTCTCCGTGATGTACTCCTCCGACGCCCTCACGCGTGAGGAGAAGGCGACCCCGATGGCGATGGTACAGCAGTATATGACCGCGATGATCACCACGATGATGAACCAGCGCTTTGCCGAAGAAGCCCTCAAACCCGACGCGCCTTTCCTCGAAGCAAGCCTCTCCTACGGGTCCTATCTCGTCGCCATCACCGAAGATGCCCTCAGCCTTGATGTGACGACCAAAGAAGGCGGCTACAAACAGGGTCTCGACGCAGCCGTGAAGCTCTTCAAGCAGGCTGTCGAATACGGTTTCACGCCCGGCGAATACGACCGCGCCCGTACCGACTACCTGACTTCTTTCGACAATATGCTCCAGTCCAAGGACTCCCGCACCTCCAAAGCTTACGCCATGGAGTATGCGAACTACTTCACACAGGGAGGCTACATCCCCGGCATCGAAGTAGAGCATCAGTTCATCCACGCCCTTGCACCCCAAATCCCCGTGGATGCCATCAACGGCACGCTTCAGGAGATGGTAAAAGGCAACAAGAACCTCACCGTCACCCTTATGGCGCCCGAGAAGGAAGGACTCTCCTACCCGGATGAAAAGCAGCTCCTCACCGAGTACAACACGGCTCTCGAGCAGGAAGTGAAACCCTACGAAGAGAAGGTCGTGGACACCAAGCTCATTGATGAAATGCCCCTCTCCGGCATCATCGCGAAAGAAACGCCCGACCAGCCCTACGGCTCCACCCTCATCGAGCTCTCCAACGGCATCAAAGTGTACCTCCAGCCGCTCACTTACGACAAAAACAAAGTGTCCCTCTACGGCTACAAGGAAGGCGGACGCTCTACTTTCGACTTCGCCAAGGACCCTGTGACGCTCCGCGCGCTCGAGTTCGCCGGCGTGGGCGGTGTGGGCAAATTCTCACCCATCGACCTCAGCAAGGCACTTACGGGACGCACGGCGAGCGCCAGCACGGGTATCGCCGAGTTCCGTGACGAAGTATCGGGCGGCTCCACCACGAAGGACATCGAGACGATGCTCCAGCTCGCTTACCTCGACCTCACCAACATCCGCGAAGACCAAAGCCTCTTCGATACCGCCCAAAAGAACGAGCTTGCCTCTCTCGAAGCAAGCAAAGCGGATCCGATGAACACCGTCCTCAAAGACTCTGTCCCCGCACTCTTCTACCCGGGTGAGCTCCGTGCCAAGGCTCTCACCAAAGAAGATATCGAAAGCATCGACTACAAGCACGTCCTCGACGTATATCGCTCCCGCTTCGCGGACGCAGGCGACTTCACCTTCATCCTCTCCGGCGACTTCAACATCGACAGCGTCAAGCCCCTCGTAGCCCGCTACCTCGGCGCGCTTTCCAACGTGGAAGGCTCCGATAAGGCCGACTACTCCAAGGCAATCCGTCGCGCCGCAAAGGGTCGTACCTCCCACTTCGACGTACCGATGGATAACCCCATCGCCACCGTGGTGGACTCCTACGTCATCGACTGGGAATACAACCTCAAGAACCAGCTCATCGCCGGCATCCTCAGTGACGTACTCAACCAGACCTACCTCGTATCCATCCGCGAAAACGAAGGCGGCACCTACGGTGTCTCCGTCCAAGGTGGCGTGAACCGCTATCCCGCAGGCGAAGCCTCTTTGCTCATCTTCTTCCAGACGAACCCCGAGTCGGCCGTCCGCCTCAATGACATCGTGAAGAAAGAACTCTCCGAAGTCGTCAAAAACGGGGTCAACGAAGAGTACTTCAAGAAAGCGATACTGAACCGCGAGAAGTCCTTCACCGAGCGCCAGACCTCCAACGACTACTGGATGGGACTGCTCTCCGACAAGGTGATGTACAACGAAAACAACCACGAAGTCTACCTCGACACGCTCCACAGCATTACGCCGGACGACGTCAAGAACCTCGTGAATAAGTACCTCACCGAAGGTCGCTACTCGGAGATGATCGCTTCCGGCGTGGCCAAGAAGTAATCCTTCTCTGAGGTCAAAGAACCCTCTGAATTTCGGTCTGTATGGCGTTTCCTCGCCGTACAGACCGAAATCTTTTTTTCGCACGTACCGAGGCGATCTCTTTGGTCTGTACCTCATTTTTTGAGAGACGGGGAGCGTTTTTAGCAAAACTGTCTGATTATTTCACTATCTTTGTACTCTAAGACTATTTTATCAGAACCATTAGGATTACAGTGATTTACTTATGACCCTAAAGCACATCTTTCTCACATCCCTTGCCGGTATGACTATGTTCATCGCAGGGTGCGACAAGAAGGCAGAGACCACTTCGCTCGAAGGCAATTACTTTGCCGAAGCAAGCACGCTACCCTTCGGCACCCCGGATTTCTCCAAAATCAAGATCTCCGACTACCTCCCCGCAGTCAAAGCGGGCATCGAAGCCCAGCGCGCCGAGATCAAAGCCATCGTCGATAACGCCGAGGCGCCCACGTTTGATAACGTCATCGTCGCTTACCAGAAGAGCGGCGCCCTACTCTCCCGTGCCACGGCTGCGTTCTTTGCCGTAGCCGGCGCGGATGCCACCAAGGAGATCGAAGACATCGAGGCAGAGATGATGCCGCTTCTCTCGGCTTGGCACGACGAAGTGGCCTTCAACCAGGACTTCTTCAATAAGATCAAGGCCGTCTACGACAACGAGTACGCCTCCCTCCAAGGCGAGGACAAAAAGGTGCTCGAAGAGATCTACAAGTCTTTCTCCCGTCGTGGTGCGGCACTGCCCGACGACCAGAAGAAAGAGCTTGAGAAGATTAACGCACGCATCGCCGTCCTCGAACAGCAGTTCGGCAACACCCTCCCCGAAGCCGTGCGCAACTCCCTCATCCTCGTAAAGGACGAAGCCGAGCTCGCAGGTCTCTCCGACGCCGACAAAGCCCAGCTCAAGAGCGAAGCCGAAGCCGCCGGTGTAGATGCGCCCTACGCCATCACCCTCATCAATACGACCCAGCAACCCATCTTGGCCTCTCTCGACAACCGCGCCCTTCGGGAACGCGTCTTCAAGGCGTCCTACCACCGCACAGACGAGACCAGCAAGTACAACACCTACCCCATCGTGGTCGAACTCGCCGAGCTCCGCGCCCAAAAAGCCAAAATCCTCGGCTTCCCCAACTACGCAGCCTACGCCCTCAGCGACAATATGGCCAAGACCCCGGAGAACCTCCTCTCTTTCCTCCAAAACATCGCCGACGCCTATAAGCCAAAAGCCGAAGCCGAAATGAAGGAAATCGAAGACTTTGCCAAAAAGACCGAAGGCTCCGACTTCACGCTCCAGCCCTGGGACGTAATGTACTACTCGGCGAAGATGAAGCAGGCGAAGTTCAACTTCTCTGACGAGGACGTCAAACCCTACTTCCAAGTCGACTCCGTCCTCCAAAACGGCGTCTTCTACGCTGCCGGTCGAGTCTACGGTCTTACCTTTGAAGAGCGCTTCGACCTCCCCACGTACCACAAGGATATGCGGGTCTTCACCGTCAAGGACAAAGACGGATCCGAGCTCGCACTCTTCTACTTCGACCCCTTCCGCCGTCCCACTAAGAGAGGTGGCGCTTGGATGAGCTCATTTGTGGATCAGAGTACGCTTCTGGGACAGAAACCGGTCATCTACAACATTCTGAACATTACCAAGTCGCCGGAAGGCAAGCCCTCGTTCTGCTCTTGGGATGACGTAACGACCATGTTCCATGAGTTCGGACACTCGCTTCACGGTATGCTCTCCAACGTGAAGTACCCCGCACTCTCCGGCACTGCCGTGCCGAGCGACTTCGTGGAGTTTCCCTCACAGTTCAACGAATACTTTGCGACCGTCCCCGAGGTTTTTAACCACTACGCCAAACACTTCGAAACGGGCGAACCTATGCCCGAGAAGCTTAAGGTCAATATGCTTAACTCGGTGACCTACCTTCCCTCTTACGCATTGGGCGAAAACCTTGCGGCCACCAATCTCGACCTCTACTGGCACCTCCGTCCTGCAGGCAATCCCATTAAGGCAGAAGAAGCCGGGAACTTTGAGACGGAAGCGCTCCAAAAGGCAGGTCTCGATATGGTGCAGATACCGCCCCGCTACCGCACCTCCTACTTCAACCACGTCTGGGGTGGCGGATACGCGGCAGGGTACTACAGCTATGTCTTCAGCGAAGTCCTCTCCGCAAACGCCGGTCTGGTCTTCGATCAAAAGGGATCGCTTAACCCCGAAGTTGGTCAGTCGCTTCGCGATAACGTCCTCTCGAAAGGCAATACCGTGGATCTCAACGCCGCCTTTGCTGCATTCTCCGGTATGGAGAAGCCCGATCCTGTGGCACTCCTCAAGTCCCGCGGTTTCTAAGCCCCGCTTAGGCAGTCCATTAGACCGATATTTAGAGAGTGTGGCAAACCGTAATGGGTTTGTCACACTCTCTCTGTACCTTTAGATGCGGATTCCTTTTGGACGGGTTTCTCGTAGGAGGTCGCCTCCTTACACGGTTTCTTCTTTTACTTCTTTACCTCTATGAGTAATGTCACAAATTCTTATCGTTTACGCTTCCAAGTACGGCACCGCCCGGCGGTATGCCACTGAACTTGCCAATAGGCTCAATTCGCCGGTTCTCGACTATCGCAAAGTCACTGACACGGACTCCTACGACACCGTAGTTTATGTCGGCGCCATTTATGCGGGAGTAATTATGGGACTGGGGCAAACTCTAAAAAAAGCGCCTAAACTATTCAAAAAAAGGGTCTTTGTCCTCAGCGTCGGTCTTGTCGACCCTGCAGACCCTGAGAACGTGAGGCAGATTCGGAGCTATCTCGAGGAGCTGTCAGACCCTGTGCTCTTTGAGAAAATGAAAATCTATCACCTGAGTGGCGCTTACACCCACTCCGGTCTCAGCCTCAAGCACCGGCTGATGATGTGGTTCGTCTACAATCAGCTCAAAAAGAAACCCCGGGAAGAGCTCACCCCCTCGATGCAGACATTGGTCTTGTCGTACGGTAGTCGGGTAGACCACGTAGACTTCCAAGCCCTTGACAAAATCGTAAGCGACCTTAGAGAAATCACCGTATAAGCGCATTGGCGCATACAAATTCCTCAAAAAAAACAGAGCGGGCAGAAGCTCTTTTTCTGCTCGCTCTTACGCTTAGGAAGTGGACCCTGTAGGATTCGAACCTACGACCCTCTGTTTGTAAGACAGACGCTCT
>JASBZK010000046.1 GCA_029983505.1 Porphyromonas sp. | reverse complement strand
TACCGTCACTCGGAGTTGGCGAGGTACTCCCTCCACGATCCCTTTCTCGCTTTCTTCATCGCCCCATCGACCGGGACACCGCATCCCCGACCACGGCAAGCGCCTTTCACCGGACACAAAAAAACAATCCCGCGAAGCACTAAGCCTCGCGGGATTATTTTATGAGCTTGCTTCGTCCCTTTAGCGGGGACAGGCTCATAAAAAGGGATTAGCCGTTGTATTCGTCGGAAACGGTAAGCTTACGTCTTCCGTGTGCACGACGGCTTGCCAGTACACGACGTCCGTTGGCGGTCGCCATTCTGGAGCGGAATCCGTGTTTGTTCTTTCTCTTCCTGTTAGAGGGCTGAAATGTTCTCTTCATCGCAGTAGTCTATATTAAATCTGTGTCTCTAAATTATCGTCCGTACAAGGTGTAAATCCTCACTCTGTCTCTTACAAGCACCCGCTGCGGATAAGACACCACTTGCGCGCACTTTTAAGCACGTGTGCAAAGGTACCGCTTTTGGACGAGATTGCAAAAGATTTCCGGAGTCAAATCAACCTTTTTTCGTGAACCATCGCGATCGCTTTCTTTATCGAAGCCAATCCGAAGTCCTCAGGCACCGTCTCGGACAGAGGCATCTTGATCAGCTCCCGGACATCGTCGAAGCCCGGTCCGAGATAGGGGTCTATCGTCTCCACCTCCAGATGAAAAAAGAGGTCGAGGGTATGCACATCGAAGCCCGAATACGGATAGATGTTCGGCACAGAAAAGAGGTAACGCAGAGGCGAGAGGATGCCGCCGGAGAGACCACGCTTGAAGTCGATCCCGGTCTCCTCGAAGAGTTCGCGAGCAGCGCCTTCGCGTGCTGTCTCGAATTGGTCCACAAACCCGCCCGGCAAGTCGTAGAGACCCTCGGCAGGCTCTTTGCCCCTGATGGAGACGAGGAGATTATTGCGCCGGTCGGTCACAAAGACGGCAGTAGCGGCGGAGGGGTTGAAGTAGTACACGAATCCGCAGTCCGGACACACCTTCGATTTCTCGTTATTGACCGCGAAATTCGGGCTCCCGCACTTGGGACAAAAATGGAACTGTTCTAAGGGATGCTTACGAGGCTCTTGCATAATGATTATCTATTGAGGATAAGGTTTTCGTGAATTTGACCGGGGCAAACGCCTGTCCACAGGGGCAACCTCCGACAGGACAAATGTAGTGAAATAATTCGGACTAATGCGAAAAAGGGCAAACTTTTGGCTCCAAAAAGTGTACCTTTGCCAAAGAATTGAGAATCCGGACTTACATCAACCCCAAGCATATCTTTATGGAGAGTATTCCTTTCATACAATGGTGCCTCGACAACCTCAATTACTTCACCATCTTTATTCTGATGGTCATCGAGAGCTCCTTCGTCCCGTTTCCGAGTGAAGTCGTCATCCCGCCTGCCGCTTATCTTGCCGCAAGCAGGGGGGATCTGAATATAGTGCTTATCGTCCTTGTCGGCACACTGGGTGCGATTTGCGGCGCATTCATCAATTACTACCTCGCCGTATGGCTGGGGCGACCTATTATTTACCGCTTCGCAGAGAGCAAGCTTGGCGCCCTCTTCCTTTTGGACAAAGACAAGGTGGTCAAGTCGGAACTGTTTTTCGTCAAGCACGGAGCCGTGGCGACGTTCATCGGACGCCTCGTGCCGGGCATCCGTCAGCTCATCTCCATCCCTGCAGGCTTGGCCAAAATGCCCATTCTCCCTTTTGTCCTTTATACGGCTCTCGGGGCAGGCATCTGGAACACGGTACTTGCCCTCTTGGGCTGGTTTCTCGAGAGAACCGTCCCCTACGACGAACTGAATGAAGTCGTATCAAAATACTCGCACGAAATCGGTTACGGCATTCTTGCCGTCGTACTCGTCGCCCTTGCTTACATCATCTTCAAAGCCTACAAGCGCCCCAAGGTGGACATCATACCCGACACGAAGGAGGCAGAGTAACGGCGTCCGCTCGTAGACCTTTGGGCAAAAGACTTCGGTCTGAATACCACACAAAAGAGTACCCTTGGGGATCGAACGCATCTCCAAGGGTACTCTTTTTTGCTGTGCGACTGAAGGGACTCGAACCCTTACGGATCGCTCCACCAGATCCTAAGTCTGGCGCGGCTACCAATTACGCCACAGTCGCAGGCTTCTCTCGCTTCTTCGAGCGCACCGCAAAGGTACCCAAAATCTCCAAACCCCAAAGTCGGAGACGGACAGGCACTCCGTGGGAATGCTTTCGTGAATTGAGACCGGGCTCACTTTTTCGCACGTACCGAGAGGATCCTTTCGGTCTGTGTCTCCTCTCTGTCCGGTTCTGTGCAAAAAGTTTTTCCCGGTCTGTACCAAAATTAGTTAGCAGTTAGTAGCTCAGGGACGGGGCTGTTAACTATTCTCTCAGACTTTTGGTAGATTTGTACTCGGTGGTATAAACTGCCACCACGGTTTCCCAATAAGGGCGACCGTGAAACCGTTATATTATCAACATAGATTTCCAAAATATGTTAGCATATATTTTTCCCGGTCAGGGAGCGCAGTACGTAGGGATGGGCAAGGAGCTCTTCGAGAATCCTGCCACCGGCGCCAAAGAGCTCTATGACGAGGCTTCCGAAGTGCTCGGATTCGACTTAAGGGAGATCGTTTTGGAGGGGACGGAAGAGCAGCTCAAAGAGACAAAAGTCACACAACCTGCCGTCTTTGTCCACTCTTACCTCTCGGCTGAGGTTTTTGGACGTGACCGCAAACCGGATATGGTGGCAGGACACTCGCTCGGAGAGTTCACCGCTCTTGCCGTCAGCGGAGCGCTCGCCTTTAGCGACGCACTCGCCTTGGTGGCAAAGCGCGCTTTTGCGATGCAAAAGGCCTGTGAGGCACACCCCTCCACGATGGCGGCAGTACTTGGTTTGGCGGATGACGTCGTGATTGCCAAGTGTGCAGAGGTAACGGACGAAGTGGTCGTGGCAGCGAATTTCAACTGCCCCGGTCAGATCGTCATATCCGGCTCTTTTGCCGGCGTGGAAAAAGCGGGTGAACTGCTTAAGGCAGCCGGAGCCAAGCGCGTCCTGCCACTCAAGGTAGGCGGTGCATTCCACAGCCCACTGATGAGCGACGCGCGCGAAGAGCTTGCGGCAGCCATCGAAAAGACGCCCTTTAATGCACCCGGATGTCCCGTGTACCAAAACGTGGATGCGCAGCCCTACACCGACCCCGCCCTTATTCGGGAGAACCTTGTCCGGCAGCTCAATAGTCCCGTCCTTTGGACAAATACGGTCTTGAATATGCTCAAGGACGGCGCGACGGAGTTCACCGAGTTCGGTCCCGGAAACGTACTCCAGGGACTGGTGAAGAAGATCGCACCCGCCGGCTCCGACGTAGTGATCTCTGGCTTCGGGTCTTGAGAGACGGACACACGCTTTTCTCGCGAATAAGGACATCGGATGGATGACGACAATCTTTTCGGAAAAGAGAGACGGCTGCTGAGTGACCTGAGGAACGGCGTAGGACACCTCCTAAGACAGCACCGCCTGATCCGGGATGAGCTCACCTCAGTGTCCGCAGAGAGAGACCGGCTGAGGGTCGAACTGGAGCAAAAGGAGGAGACCGTCCGCAAGCTCGAGGAAAAGTTGGCCTTCGGAAACTACGGAGGAGATACAGACTCCGGTAACCCCGCGACACGCAGACTCAAGGACGAGGTAGAGGTTCTCATCGGCGAAGTGGACAAGTGTCTCGCCGCACTCGAAGTCGGGGTAAAGTAACCGGGAGACTATGGAAGCCAAACGTTTCAGACGCATAAACTTGCGCATCGGTCGGCAGGATCCGATTCCCTTTACCATACCGGCAGACACCGACTCCGAGAAGCACTTGCGCCAAGGCGCCGGTGAACTCAATCGACTACTTGCCAAGTACGAAGCCGCCTACCCGGATGCGTCCGAAGAAGAGGTGATGACCTATGTCGCCATTCATTTGGCCAATGACCTGGCTGCCCTCCGGGATGCCGTCGAGAGCCTCCGCCTCTCCAATATCCTAAGCGACCTACTCACAGACCTCGACGAAGCGGACCGTAATACATAGACAAACTTTTTACATTACACCATAATAATCAAAATCACCAACCATATATGAGCCCAATTTTAATGGCTCTGCTCATTGCCCTTTTGATACTCGTTATCGGCGGATACTTGCTCTGGAATGCACTCAGCAAGAAGAATAAGCTCGAAATGGATCGGCTCAGGGCGCAAGCAGAACAAGATGCCGAACTGCTCAAGAATAATAAGCTCCTCGAAATTAAGGAGGAGTTCATGAACAAGAAGAACGAGCTCGAGAAAGAAATCCGTTCCCGCCAAAATAAACTCCAGAGTGTGGAGGCAAAGCTCAAAAACAGAGAGCAAGACCTAAAGCAACGCCAAGAGCAACTGGTATCCAAGTCCAATGACCTAACACAAAAAACGACCGACCTGGAGAAGCAGCAGCTATTCGTGAAAGAGAAAGAGGCCGAGCTGGATCTCCTTAAGCGCAAAGAGCTCTCCGAGCTCGAGACAATCTCCGGACTAAGCGTCGACGAAGCCAAGCAACGCCTCGTCGAAAGTCTCAAAGATGAGGCGAGGGAAGAGGCGCAGTCGCTTATCGACGAGATCATGGACGAAGCCAAGATGACGGCCAATTTCCAAGCCAAAAACGTCATCATCAAGACGATTCAGCGCATAGCAACCGAGACCGTGATCGAAAACTCGGTCACCATCTTCCACATCGACAGCGACGAAGTCAAAGGTCGCATCATCGGTCGGGAAGGTCGCAATATACGTGCACTGGAAGCTGCCACAGGCGTGGAAGTCATCGTCGACGATACTCCGGAAGCCATCGTACTCTCCTGCTTCGACCCCGTACGCAGGGAGATCGCCCGCTTGGCGCTCCACCAGCTTGTACAGGACGGCCGGATCCACCCCGCCCGCATCGAGGAAGTCGTAGAGCGTGTCCGCCAGCAGATAGAGGACGAAATCGCCGAGACCGGCAAACGCACCGTCATCGACCTCGGCATCCACGGGATGCACCCCGAGCTCATCCGATTGGTGGGTAAGATGAAGTACCGCTCTTCTTATGGTCAGAACCTCTTGCAGCACTCCCGCGAGACGGCCAACCTCTGTGCGGTAATGGCCACAGAGCTGGGACTTAACCCCAAGAAAGCCAAGCGTGCGGGTCTGCTGCACGACATCGGCAAGGTTCCCGACGACGAGCCCGAACTGCCGCACGCACTTTTGGGGATGAAGATTTGCGAGAAGTACAAGGAAAAACCGGACATCTGCAACGCCGTAGGCGCCCACCACGAAGATGTGGAGATGGAGTCGCTTATCGCCCCCATTGTCCAAGTCTGCGACGCCATCAGCGGAGCACGTCCCGGTGCACGCCGCGAAATCGCAGAAGCCTACATCAAGCGTCTGGACAGCCTCGAAAAGCTCGCCCAGTCTTACCCCGGTGTGCTTAAGACCTACGCCATCCAGGCGGGTCGTGAGCTCCGTGTGATCGTCGGAGCCGACAAGGTGAGCGACATCCAGACCGAGGACCTTTCCCACCAGATAGCCCAGCAGATTCAGGACGAACTCACCTACCCCGGGCAGGTGAAAATCACCGTCATCCGTGAGACGCGCGTCGTCTCCTACGCGAAATAATACCACTAAGGATTCAAGTGCCCGAATCGGGAGAAATCTTGGTCTGTACGGGGACATTTTTTTGGTCTGTACCAAAATGATCCCCGGGTCAGAGCAAAAAATAATTTTCGGTCCGTGCAAAATTGATCCGGTACCCATACGCTCATTCTGTGCAGCACCTAAAGTCGGAGTAAAATGAAGTTTGACCCCGACATAGAGACAAATGTGCCCCTTTTCTCGCGAAAAGTGGGTACTTTTGTTTATTCATAAATAGAATGAAATCAATAACATATATTCTTCTATAATTTAGCATCATGCAATTACTGGAAAGCTTTGTAGCTCAAGCTAAGAAAGAACTACGCACCATCGTCCTTCCCGAAGGAACCGAGGAGAGAAACCTCCGTGCCGCAGACCGCGCCCTCGCAGAAGGCGTGGCAAAAATCATACTCATCGGCGAACCGGAAGAGATTAAGGCAAAAGCTTCCGAACTCGGACTTGCCCATATCGAAAAAGCCACCCTACTCTCCCCTACCCAAAACCCGGACAAGCAGAAATACGCAGAGCTCCTCTACGAAATCCGCAAAGCCAAAGGTATGACGATGGAGAAAGCAGAGAAGCTCGCGGAAGATCCGCTCTATCTCGGCACTCTTTTGATCAAAAACGGTGATGCCGACGGGGAAGTGTCCGGAGCAATTCACGCTACAGGTGACGTGCTTCGTCCCGCCCTGCAGATCGTCAAGACCAAACCCGGTACGAAAGTAGTCAGCGGTGCCTTCCTCGTAATGATTTCCGAAGAACTGAAAAATAACCCCTACGGAGACAACGGTCTCCTCGTCGTCGGAGACTGCGCCGTGATGCCGAACCCCAACGCCGAAGAGCTCGCCCAGATAGCAGTCTCTACGGCAGAGACTGCTCGCGACATCGCCGGCATCACTCCGCGCGTGGCTATGCTCTCATTCAGCACCAAGGGCTCGGCTCAGCACGAATTTGTGGACAAAGTAGTCGAAGCCACCAAGTTGGCTCAAGAAAAAGCCCCGCAATTCGACATCGACGGCGAGCTCCAGGTCGACGCCGCACTCGACCCCAAGACCGGTGCCCTCAAAGCCCCCGGTAGCAAGGTGGCAGGCAAAGCGAACGTCCTCATTTTCCCCGACCTCGAAGCCGCAAATATCGGCTATAAGCTTGCCCAGCGTCTCGGTAACGCGACAGCAGTCGGCCCGATCCTCCAAGGTATGGCACTCCCCGTCAACGACCTCTCCCGCGGATGCTCTACGGACGACATTTTCTATATGATTGCCATAACGAGCCTTCAGGCCTCTGCAGCCAAGAAAGCCTAACCTTTAACCCCAAATACACATCCATCTGCAATGAAGATTTTGGTACTGAACTGTGGCAGCTCCTCAGTTAAATACAAACTCTACGACATGGACGGCGAGAAGGTCCTCGCCAAAGGAGGCGTCGAGCGCGTCGGCATCGACGGCTCTTTCCTCAAGTTTAAGGACAATAACGGCGAGAGCGTCGTGATCGAGAAACCCCTGCCGGAGCATACGGTAGCGGTGGAACTGATTCTCAGTACGCTCACCGACCCCAAGTACGGTGCGATTAAGTCCTTCGACGAAATCAATGCCGTCGGACACCGTATGGTACACGGTGGAGAGGAGTTTAAGGAAAGTACGCTCATTACGGACGAAGTCATCGACACGGTTAAGAGCCTCACCGACCTTGCACCGCTCCACAACCCCGCTAACCTTAAGGGTGTGGCAGCCATCTCCAAGCTCCTCCCCAAAGTGCCGCAAGTAGCCGTCTTCGACACCGCATTCCTCTCCTCTATGGAGCCTTACGCATACATCTACCCGATTCCCTATCGGTACTACAGGGACTACAAGGTACGTCGCTACGGGTTCCACGGCACGAGCCACCGCTATGTCTCTCTGCACGGAGCCAAGTTCCTCGGTCTCGACTACCATAAGTCCAAGATCATCACCTGCCACATCGGCAACGGGGCTTCGGTTACGGCGATTAAGGACGGCAAGGCCATCGATACCACACTTGGGATGACCCCCCTTGAGGGACTGATGATGGGCTCGCGCTCCGGTGACGTCGACCCCGGCGCACTTACTTTCATTATGGAGAAAGAGCACCTCTCTGCTCACGACCTAAGCGACATCCTCAATAAGAAGTCCGGTGTGATAGGCGTGATGGAGAGTGATTCCGGCGACATGCGTGACGTAGAGTCCGCTATGGAGCGCGGAGACGAGCGGGCCATCCTCACTATGAATATGTACAACCACCGCATCAAGAAGTACGTGGGTGCATTCCTCGCCGAGCTTAACGGTGCGGACGCCATCATCTTCACGGGCGGTGTGGGCGAAAACCAAGCCGTCACCCGTGAGTACGTGTGCGAGCATATGGAGTACGCCGGCATCAAACTCGACAAGGAACTGAATGCCAAAGTGCGCGGCAAAGATGTCGTCATCTCCACCCCCGACTCCAAGGTAAAAGTGGCCATCATCCCCACGGATGAAGAGCTGCTCATCGCCCGCGATACGCTTGCCATCGTCACCAAATAAGCTCCCCTCAATAAAGGTCTTTCTGCAAGATCTTTATAACGAATAGGGCGTGCCGAAAATTGCTTTCTGCACGCCCTATTACTCTCATACAGACCGAGAAGAAAGTTTTGGTCTGTACCCCGTTTCATCGAGATACAGACCAAAACTTTCTTCTCGGTCTGTATCTCTTTGTGGGCAAAAAAGGCTCCAAGGACAAGGAAACCCTTTTGTAGGGGAAAAGAAGAGAGAGGATCGTGTCTTACCGATCCTCTCTCATTGGGGATTATGCTGCAGCGACCCTATGCCGAAAAAACACTTATAGGCAAGTATTATTAAGAAAGGGAACTGCCACAGACGGGGTTACTTAAAGGCGATATAGGCGTCCTTAGCTGTACCGCAGAAGTCGCAGGTGTCGAGGACAGTAGCGCCGTCCCAAGTATTGCCGCACACGGGGCAAACATAGTATTCGGCGGGTACGGCCTTGTCACCGTCCGCATTCAGTGTAGCGAGGGCGGAAGTGAAGAGTGCGGCATGCTTCTTCTCGGTATCGTTGGCCCAAGTAAAGGAGCGGGCAGCCTTGTCCTGACCTTCGGTGTTCGCAGCTTCGATGTAAGCGGGATACATGTTGGTGAATTCTTCAGTCTCGCCATCAATGGAGGCTTGGAGATTTTCGGCCGTCGTCTTCACTTCAAAAGTAGGCGTGAAGGGATCCATGGTGACACCGAGTTCGGCAAGCACCTTTTGGTGGTTTTCGGCGTGGATGGCTTCTGCCTTGGAGACTGCGGCGTAGAGCGTAGCGATGTGGGCAAAGCCTTCTTCCTTGGCTTTTTCGGAGAAAGCAGCGTACTTGGCACTGGCCGTGAGCTCACCCATAATGGCGTTCTTGAGGTTGTCGGCAGTCACTTCCTTGACTTCCTCGGTCTGAGCTGTCTCTTCGCCTTCTTTGTTTTCCTTATTTTGGCATCCCGTGAAAGCGAGCATAGCGACGGATGCAAGGAGCAGAAGCTTGTAAGATGTCTTCATGTTGTGTAGTAAAAAGGATTGTGTTAAGAAAAAAATGAATGTTATTCGATTGTTTGGAGAAAATGCCCCGTAGTGTGGCCTCAAAGGGGCATCATATAGTTGTAGACCAGCGTCCCGCCATAAAATCCGGTGCCCATCACGCCGAGAGCGGCGAGACCGTAAAGGAGGAAAGCAATCGTCTTAAGGGGGGATTTTTCGGCTTTCTTACGAGCCAAGTACAGGCGCAGACCCGAAGCAAGCAAAGCTGCCACTGCGGTAGAGACGGAAAGAGTCTCGTGGGTCTCACGTACGGCACCTGCGGCACCGGACATCTCGCCGGTAAAGAAGAAGCCGGAGAGGACGGTGAGAACGATCGCGAGCGTACCGCCGAGGAGAAGATACAGACCGGCAGTGGTCAGGCAGATGTATTTTCTCCAGATGAGATAGCAAAGTTCGAGGAAGAATCCGAAGCAAAGAAGTGCAATCGGGAAGTGCACCAACATCGGGTGAATGTGAGAAACGTCAAACATACTTCATGCAAGCGCAAAAGGGTGAGTAAAAAAGACCTTGAACCTTCCCACACGGACACCGAAGTCGGAAGGAGCATTTAGGTCCGGATAACGTTGATGTAAAAAAGTCTCCCAAAGCGGTGTCGTCCGACCATAGGGCTTAACGACAGGACGAATTTAGCAAATATATCGATACGAACCCAAAAATCACGAAAAATGTGGTACAAAGCTTTTACCTATGTGTTTCGCTCGCACGTTTGCCGCTTACTTCGAATAAAATGGAAGGGGCTGCCCAAGCAAGAGAACGGGCTTAGAGGGCTCATTTTCGACCGTAGTCCGCTGGTATTTCGCCCAAGAGATCCGTAGGCCACTTGCGGAGATCCACACCCTCGAGACCGTACCGCTTCAAGTATGCGACAGCCCGGTCAAGGACACGGAAGAGCTCCTCCGTCTCTGCTGTCCGCTCCAACTTGGTCTTGCACGTCCCCTGCTTCGCCCAAGAGATCGCATTGCGGCTGTCCGAAAAAAGCGTGTGCCTCTCCCCTCTCTGCCTCATCAGCGCGACGGCGTGGACGATGGCGAGAAACTCACCGATATTATTTGTTCCCACGGGGTACACTTTGCTTGCGAAGAGGACTTCGCCCGTATCAATGTCCACACCCCGGTATTCCATCGGTCCGGGGTTATGGGACGTCGCCGCATCAACCGCCCAAGCTCCTTTGGGGAGGTCGATTTGCCCCGCAGGTCGGGTTCTACTCTTCTTTCCGACACTTCCTGCAGCCTCCTTCTGCCCGTAAGAAGCGATGTCGCTTTTCGGACCGGCCTCGAAGATCGCCTGCGCCTCCGCGTCGGAAATCCCCTGATAAGCCTTAAAGACGGCACTCACACCTTTGACTTGGGGCTCACACTCCGCCCAAGAGTCGTACACGCCCGGGGTGCGACCTTTCCAGACGACGTATTTTTTAGCGTTACCCACTTCCGCGCCCGCCTGCTGTCCTTAGTTATCGATTTTTGGACGCAGATACGGCGGGACGCTTGCCGAGGAATACGAGGAAACGCCCCTCCGAGTCGATAACGAGGCGGTCTTCCTTAGTTTCGTTAAGGGAGCCTTCCCACAGTTCGTTGAACGTCCGGTTGATGACGGGATAGACGAGACCAGTAGCGGTGACGGGTGTGTGATCCACGGGGAAGATGCTGACGATCCGTCCCGTGCCCACTCTTTCGTCAAAGTGCCCGTTCACGGGGACAAACTCGCCTTTGGGGCAAATCATCCGTACGTTGATGCCGAGCTTGACGTAGTAGCCCAAAAGGAAGATATTGGCGATCGAGTGGTCGTCTCTGCCACCTGTAGCTCCGACGATCAAGAAGTTATCCCAACCGCGCTCTCTGCCGGAGAAGACGGCCTTAGTGAGGTCATTGGTTTCCTGATCTTCGACTTTAATGAAAGGGATGTGCCACTGGTTAACCAAATCCTTGTCCAGGGAATCTCCGTCGCCGACGACGTAATCGGGGAGTCGCTTGGTATAAGAAAAGTAGTTGTTAATCGCGCCGTCGCACACGATCACGTGCTCGGCATCTTCGATCAAATTGGTTATCTTGCGCGCCCTCGGCAGAATGCCGTTGGCCACGATCACGTTATACTGTTTCATTAGTGTTGTGAGACCTGTACATTCAAAACCGCACCCAAAAGGGCACTGCACAAATGTACCCAAAAATGAGTATCTATCGGATGTCCTCTGCTTACGGGGATTGTAAAATACGAAGGCGACTTCGGAAACGGCGTCCGGGTCTATGCAGGAAGCCGTGCCTACTTTTGCACGTACCGGGGAGATCGCGTGGTACAGGCCAAAGAGAAGCGGAGACACGTACCAAAGATTTCTTCCCGGTACGTGTCTCTCCAGAATGATTTGTCGTGCTTTCTAAGGAAGAGCGCCTTACTTAAGGACGCGAATAAGTCGGAGGGGATAAGTGTCCTTACGCGAAGCGTTCACCGTAAAAGAAGCGCGGGTGTCGAACATAATAGCCGCAGTGTATGAGCTCGAAAGGTTCTCACCCTCTTTCGGAGCAAAGTAACTGCCGGACATATTGAAGTCCTTGGGACCGCCGTTGCCCACGGCGGGGAGCGTCACGTGGATGTCCTTGTCCGCATCTTTTTTCCAGAAGTCCTCATCAGCCACATCATTAAGGGAGCCGTTCCACTCTTCGCCAAGGGGGCGGATCGTGATGTGAAGGGCGAACTGCTTGTATCCGTTCTCCTCTTTGGGCTTGCCGTCTGCGTTCAGCGCAACACCGTCGTAATTCACGCCGAAGTCGTAGCGGTATGCAGCGCGGAGCGAATTGTCCGTCGCATACTCGTCGCCTTTGCGATTCGGTTTCATAAAGCGGATCGCGTAAGCCAACCGGTGGGTATCAAATTGCTTGCCGAAAGCTTCCTCAGTGAGGGTAGCACCGCCTTTGTGTTCCTCGAAGTATTTGGTACTCTTTCCATTCAGGACAACTTCTTGGATGACCTCCGTCCTTTTATACCCCGGTTCTCCGAAGACGATCTGACCGTCGTACTTCGACGTGTAGCCGTAGACATCCTGGGCATACTTATTCACCGGCACGAGGATCGACCACTCATTGCGTGTCGGGAGACGGTACTCCTTGCCATCCACGGTGTAGATGTGATCCAAAGCGTCAGGGAAAGGCATAGCGACCAGAGCTGCATTGGAGTTGTCTTTCAGGAAAGCCTTGCCGTCAAAGTTGGTTTTGGCAAAAATAGCCGCCGGATGAGGGACGGGTACGGTGATAACCACTTCGACCATAAGGTCTTTAGTGAGCGTAGCCGTGATGGTCGCCGTGCCGAAAGAGACGGCCTTAATCACGCCCTCGGGCGAAACGGTAGCCACTCCCTCGTCGGAGCTCTTCCAAGCGATGGTTTTATTCGTGGCGTTCTCCGGAGTGATGGTCGGCACGAGGGTAAGCTCCTCTCCGATGGAGAGCGTCGCCTCCGTCTTGTCCAGAGAGAATGTTTCGGCAGGGATAAGCGAAGGCTTGACGTGTACCGGCACCAGCGTGCGTACGCCGTCCACAGAGACTTCGATCACGGCTTCACCTGCCGAAATGCCCGTGACAAGCCCGGTGGGCGAGACGGTCACGACACCGGGCTTCGTGGAGAACCACGAAATCTTCTTGCCGTTCATGGCAGAAGCGGGGGTGACGGTTGCTTTGAGCTCAACCGTCTCATTGTCGAGAATATTGACTTCGGCCGGCTCTACCTTTATCTCGGCAGCGACGGGCACCGGTTTGTCTGTTTTTTCTTGGCAGCCGATGGTACCGATGCTGAGCCCCACGAGCGCCAATAGTCCGGTTAGGACAGTGTGTTTGTTCATTCTCTTTTTGGTAAGTGTTATTGTTGTTTATGGATTAAATAGGTCGTAGTGAATCAGTCCTCCTCGAGCGCAAACTTGGGGAAGTCCGACATTCTTTGCTCATAGGCTTCGTAAGCCCCTTTGGGTACTTTGATCACAGGCTTTACACCGAAAGTTTTCGTGGAGGCGAACTTGAATGCCTCCGGCTCCACTGTGGGCGGAGTAGCCGGCAGATACAGCTCCACAAGCCTTTCGCAGTCCCAAAAAGCAGCCGTGCCGATCCGGGTGACGGCGGGGAGGCGGACGCTCTTAAGCTGGACGCAATGCCCGAAGGCATACTTGCCGATGTGGGTCGCCTTGGGAAGCGAGACCGTCTGCAGAAGAGTGCCGTTAAGGAACGCGCTGTCGCCCACGATCTGAACCTCGGGCATATCCACGCCCGTCATGTTGCTGTTCGAGGCAAAGGCACAGCTCCCGATTTCCTTAAGCTTAGGAGCGATAAACTCCCGGAGCTCCATGGCGTCGTAGGAGAAGTCGTCCGATGCAAACGCAGCGACTCCGATCTTCTCGAGACCCGGTGCCGTGACTTTACGTAAGTAGAACGCCTGGAAAAAGA
>JASBZK010000045.1 GCA_029983505.1 Porphyromonas sp. | reverse complement strand
CCCCGGCGCCCCCCCCCGCCCCTCCGGGGCTTTATCAGATGATTCTTTGTTAGCAAAGTTTATAATGCGTTTGCCCTGGGACTCTTTGCTTCACCCTTATAAATGTCGTGAGAAATGATTACTTTTGCGGGTATGAGAGCTAAACAAAGTCGGACACTGGTCTGTTTTCTGCGGCACTCACTGTCAGGCACTACTTTCCTCATCTCCTTCAATTTCGATAAAAATCACAATAGAGCCAAATGGCACAGCTTACCGGAGTAATTCAGTCTGTTTCCCCCGAAGAAATACAGGTCCTCGTCTCGGATGCCTCTGAGGAGGCTTGCGGGGCTTGTGCGCTCTACGACAGCTGTATGTCTTCCGGCAAGAAGGATCAATCCGGGAAGGAAAATGGTGAGAAGCAGGATAGGTCTGCACGGATCGTCACGGTCTATGATTTCCCGATCGGGCTGTGCCCGGGAGACAACGTCACGCTCGAAGAAGCGCCGAGATTGCGACTCAAGGGCGCTCTGTATGCCTTCATCATCCCCCTTGCCGTACTTGTCTTCGCTGCCGTCTTACTCTCTCGCTCGGGAGCTACGGATGGCGTCATCGCGGGGGTTCTAACCGGGCTTCTTTTGCTCTACGGGCTGGTGCTCAGACTGATGAGAGACCGACTGAAGAAAATTCTGTACTACAAAATAAGTTCTGTCGCTTCAGAGGGCGACAGAATTTGCTGATGAACATAAAACGTAGCGTAACACAATACAAATAATATGGTTGAAAGCATCGCATTCCTCGCCGTTGTCGGAGCCGTTTCTTCGGGACTGCTCTACTCGGTGGCTAAAAAGTTTCGCGTGGAAGAAGACCCGCGCATCGATCAAGTCAACGAAGTGCTGCCCCAGGCAAATTGTGGCGGGTGCGGCTACCCCGGATGCAAGGGATTTGCCGAAGCCTGCGTGCAGTCCGATACACTTGACGGTCTGTTTTGTACCGTGGGGGGCAATGACACGATGTCCAAGGTGGGCGAGATTTTGGGAAGAACAGTGGAAGCTGCCGACCGCAAAATCGCAGTGGTGCGCTGCAACGGTTCTTGCGAGAACCGTCCCCGCACAAATGACTATGACGGCGTGAAGTCTTGTGCCATCGCTGCACAGCTCTATGGCGGGGAGACCGGATGCCAGTGGGGCTGCTACGGGATGGGGGATTGCACCCTCGTTTGTGACTTTGATGCCATCCGGATGAATCCCCGGACGGGACTGCCCGAAGTAGACGAGTGGAAGTGCACCGCATGCGGGAAGTGCGTCAAAGCCTGCCCCAAGATGATCATAGAGCTCCGGAAACAGGGTCCTGTCGGCAAGACGAGCAATGGGGGCAAGAGGGTCTTCGTCTCTTGCGTCAATAAAGACAAGGGAGCTGTGGCCCGCAAAGCCTGCAATGTCTCCTGTATCGGCTGCTCCCTTTGCCTCAAAGAGTGTAAGTTCGATGCCATAACGGTGGAAAACAATCTGGCTTTCATTGACTCCGGCAAGTGCCGTCTCTGCCGAAAGTGCGTCCCCGTGTGTCCCACAGGCGCCATCCACGATCTGAATTTTCCGCCACTCAAAGCTAAGGCGGTGACGATGGAAACTTCCGACACCGCTACCACCGCCAACGGGCAAGCCTAAAAGAGAAGGGACACCAAAACCAGAGAACGTAACACACCTTATTTTAGTATATAATCTCAATGGCACACACATTCAGGATCGGAGGCATTCATCCCTCAGCCAATAAGATTTCCGCCGGAGTGCCCATCACACCGGCAAAGTTGCCTGACATTGTACATATCCCCATATCCCAACACATCGGTGCACCGGCTCAGGTCTTGGTCAAAAAAGGAGACCTCGTCAAAGTGGGCACCATAATTGCCAAGGCGGGCGGATTTGTCTCGGCAAACATCCACTCCTCCATCTCCGGGACTGTCCAAAAGACCGAAGAGGTCGTCGATGCCGGTGGGTACAAAAAGACGGTCGTCACCATACAGAGTGACGGACTGGATACCTGGGAAGAGGGTATAGACCGTTCGTCCGAGATCGTGCGCGAGACGTCCCTTTCTCCTGAAGAGATCGTGAAGAAAATAGGTGAGCTCGGTATCGTGGGTATGGGGGGAGCCACCTTCCCGACACAGGTGAAACTGATGCCGCCAAAAGGCACAAAGGCCGAGCTCGTCATCATCAACGGTGTAGAGTGTGAGCCATATCTCACGGCCGACCACCGGATAATGCTCGAAAGGGGCGAAGAGATCATCGTAGGCGCCACCCTTTTGAAGAAAGCACTCGGCGTCTCCAAGGCCGTCATCGGAGTGGAAGAAAATAAGCCGGACGCGATAGAGAACCTCACCCGGATAGCAAAGGGCTATACGGGCATCGAGGTGATGCCGCTGAAAGTCCGCTACCCGCAAGGGGGCGAGAAACAACTCATCGACGCAGTGATGCGCCGCCAGGTAAAGAGCGGACAGCTGCCCATCTCCGTGGGAGCCGTAGTCCAAAACGTCGGTACCACCCTTGCCATCTACGAAGCAGTGATGAAAAATAAGCCGCTCTTCGAGCGAGTGGTTACGGTGACCGGGAAGGATATCAAAACACCGGCCAACTTCCTCGTCCGCATCGGGACTTCCGCGGACAAACTGATCGAGGCAGCCGGCGGCCTTCCCGAAAACACGGGCAAAGTCATCAGCGGTGGACCGATGATGGGTAAAGCGCTTGTCACTACCGATGTGCCGGTAACCAAGGGGACAAGCGGTATCCTTATCCTCAGTGTCAAGGAAACTAAGCGAAAGCCGATGCGCAACTGCATACGTTGCGCCAAGTGCGTACACGTCTGCCCTATGGGACTTAACCCTGCATTCTTAATGAGGGACACGGTGTACAAAGAGTGGGATACTTTGGAGAAAAACCACATTATGGACTGCATCGAGTGCGGCAGTTGCAGCTTTACCTGCCCCGCCAACCGCCCACTGCTCGACCGAATCCGTCAGGGTAAAGCCGTAGTCGGGGGCATCATCCGCTCAAGAAAATCCTGATGGAAGTCATTCATCCAAACGAATAGGTAGTCATACAACACAATACGATGAATCAGAAATTATTGGTTTCTCCCTCTCCCCACATCCACAGCGGGGACAGCATCGAGAAAAATATGTACCGCGTGGTACTTGCGCTTATTCCCGCCCTCATTGCTTCCGTGGTCTTTTTCG
The DNA here is from genome assembly GCA_029983505.1 of Porphyromonas sp. GTDB lineage: Bacteria > Bacteroidota > Bacteroidia > Bacteroidales > Porphyromonadaceae > Porphyromonas_A. Next base: position 11,862 of record JASBZK010000045.1, on the reverse strand, counting down.
GGTGGAATGCTCTCTTCCTCTCTCTTATTTCCGTCGCTTCCTGTGTGGTCTTCGAGTTCCTTATCGGGCGCTTTATGATGGGGCAGGACGGGATGAGTATCACGGACGGCTCGGCGATCATCACCGGTTTGCTCCTCGGTCTCAATCTGCCGTCCGAGCTCCCTTGGTGGATTGTGGTCATCGGCGCACTTGTGGCCATAGGTATCGGCAAGATGGCTTTTGGCGGCATCGGAGCCAATATCTTTAATCCCGCCATTCTGGGGCGCGTCTTCCTTCTCGTCAGCTTCCCTCAGCAGATGACGACCTGGCCGAGAGTCCGGGAGGTGATGGAGAGTGCCCATAATGCGGTCACCACGGCCTCTATGGATGCCGTCTCCTCTGCCACGCCTTTGGCGACGATAAAGGGCATCGCAAGCGGTAATCCGGAGTTTCCGATGCAGTCGCTCAGTTCTCTGAGGGATCTCTTTTTGGGGCAAGTAGGCGGTTCGCTCGGCGAAGTCTCTGCCGTCGCTCTGATCTTGGGCGGTATTTACCTCCTCATCCGCAGAGTGATTACTTGGGAAATACCCGTCTCCATCCTTGTGACGGTTTTCGTCTTCGCCGGGGTGATGCATCTCGTCAATCCCACGCTGTATGTCAGCCCCCTGTACCATCTCCTTAGCGGCGGTCTCCTGATCGGCGCCATCTTTATGGCCACAGACTACAGCACGTCTCCGATGACGAGGTCGGGGCAAATCCTCTATGGTGTATGTATAGGACTCTTGACTATGCTCATCCGTCTCTTTGGTAGTTACCCGGAGGGGATGTCCTTTGCCATCCTTGTGATGAACGCATTTACGCCGATGATTAACCGGTTCTCCCAACCTCACCTCTTCGGTCAAGTCCGTGGAGAGAAGCAGAAATAAGTTTTCGACCAAGTTTCGTAAGAGATTATGCAGAAGTTAAGTTCCTCGTTCAAAAATATGCTCATCTCCCTCACGCTTATCTGTGGGGTGGCGGCAGCGCTTTTGGCTTTCGTCAACGACAGCACCAAAGAGACCATTGCCGCAGGGAACCAGAAGAGGCTTGTCGAAGGCATTCAAAACGTCACACCTCCTTTTGACAATGATCCGTATGCAGAAAAGCTGGAGGTCGAGATGAATGGTGACCTGTATAACATTTATCCTGCCAAGAAAGGCGGAGAGACGGTAGGCGCAGCCATCGAAAGCCTCTCGCACGACGGGTTCTCCGGAGACATCAGGGTTCTCGTCGGGATAGATGTAAAGAGTACAATCATCAATTACACGGTACTCCAGCAAGCCGAGACCCCGGGACTCGGAGCGGAAATGGACGGTCATTTCCGCAAAGAAGGTACCGGTGCGAATGTCCTTGGGCTATCGCTTCTCGAGCCGCTCCGGGTAAAGAAGGACGGAGGCAGCGTGGACGCGATTACGGCAGCGACGATCTCGAGTAGGGCATTCCTCGGCGCGCTCAATAACGCGCAAGCCGCATACCAAAAGGCCGTAAGCGAAAACCTCATCAAGTAAATCATCAAGCACTATGAGTAAGCTCAGCATCTTTACCAACGGTCTTCTCAAAGAGAACCCTACACTCGTCCTCCTGCTCGGGATGTGTCCCACCCTCGGGACCACTTCGAGTTCGTTCAACGGTATGGGGATGGGACTGGCCACCACATTCGTGCTTCTCTGCTCGAATATGGTTATCTCTGCCATCAAAAACCTCATCCCGGACAAAGTACGCATACCGGCATTCATTGTCGTCATCGCCACGTTTACCACCGTGATCCAATTGTTGGTGCAGGCCTATCTGCCCGCACTCTACGCTTCGCTCGGCATCTTCTTGCCGCTTATCGTGGTCAATTGCATCGTGCTCGGACGTGCGGAAGCCTTCGCTTCCAAAAACGGGGTATTTTCCTCGGCTCTTGACGGTCTCGGGATGGGACTTGGCTTTACCATCTCCCTTACGATCCTCGGATCCATCCGTGAATTTTTGGGCAAAGGGAGCATCTTTGACAGCTCCATTTTTCCTTCCGGATACGGTGCGCTCGTCTTCATCCTCGCACCGGGTGCTTTCATCGCTCTTGGGTTGATGATTGCCACGAAAAACGCTTTCTCCAAATAAGATCACACCCATTAGCATCCCGATATGGAGTATTTCGTACTATTCGTTACTGCCGTTCTGGTCAATAACGTTGTCTTCTCTCAGTTTCTCGGCATCTGTCCTTTCCTCGGCGTCTCCAAAAAGCTCTCTACGTCCGTGGGAATGGGCGCAGCTGTCGCTTTCGTGCTCACGATAGCCACATTGGTGACTTTCGGCATCCAGAAATTGGTCCTCGATCCGTTGGAACTGGGCTATATGCAAAACATAGCTTTCATCCTCGTCATCGCAGCGCTGGTTCAAATGCTTGAGCTCATCCTCAAAAAGATCTCTCCCGCGCTCTTTCAGGCGCTCGGTGTCTATCTGCCGCTAATCACGACCAACTGCGTCATCCTCGGTGTGACCATCCTTGTGATTCAGAAGGACTACGATCTGGCCGAAGCCATTGTCTACGCTGTCTCGATAGCCATAGGCTACACGCTTGCGATCTCGATTTTTGCCTCCATCCGTGAGCAACTCGACAAAACCGCGGTTCCCGCTCCCTTCAGGGGTATCCCTATCGCACTTCTGACTGCCGGGATACTTTCTTTGGCATTCATCGGCTTCACCGGGTTAGTGTAAAGTCCCCGTTTTTGCCTAACTTTGTAAAGAACTTGAAAATCATCTCGTATTTCTTCTTATTATGGGAAAAAAGATACTTGTTGCAGGAGGTATGGGGTACATCGGTTCTCATACCACCGTGGAGCTACTCGCTGCCGGTTATGATGTGGTCATAGCCGATGACCTCTCCAATTCCAAAATCGAAGTCCTTGACGGCATCGAGCAAATCTCCGGTGTGCGTCCTGCGTTTTACCAAATATCGTGCAACGACGAAAGTGCGATGCGGGAGATGTTCCGCAAAGAGGGGCAGATTGACGGCGTGATTCACTTCGCGGCATTTAAGGCTGTGGGTGAGTCTGTCCAGAAACCGCTTGAGTACTACTACAATAATGTGGTCTCTCTAATCACTGTGCTTAATATGATGAAAGAATTTGGCTCCAAAGGGGTCGTCTTCTCTTCCTCTTGCACGGTCTACGGACAGCCGGATCCCGAGAACCTTCCCGTCACAGAAAACGCCCCCATCCGCCCGGCGACCTCTCCCTACGGAGCTTCCAAGCAATTCAATGAGGAGATTCTTCGTGACGCGGTGCATGCCGATTACACCCATTTCAAGGGCATAGCTCTGCGCTACTTCAACCCCATCGGGGGGCACGAGAGCGCGCTCATAGGGGAGTTACCCACCGGCGTGCCCCAGAACCTCTGCCCTTACCTCACTCAGGCAGCTGCCGGCATCCGTAAGGAGTTGACCGTATTCGGTACCGATTACAATACCCCTGACGGTTCGTGCATCCGTGACTACATCGACGTGGTCGACCTCTCGAGAGCGCATGTCAAAGCGATGGATCGTATGCTTGGTGACCAAGAGACCCCGGATATGGAGTACTTCAATATCGGTACGGGCAGAGGCGTGTCCGTCATCGAGCTCATCGACACTTTTGAGAAAGCCACCGGAGTGAAAGTCCCCCACAAATTCGGTCCGCGTCGCGAAGGGGATATCGAGCAGGTTTGGGCCGACCCGACGTTTGCCAATAACGTCCTCGGTTGGAAAGCCACCATTCCGCTCGAAGAGACCTTGCGCAATGCGTGGAAATGGCAGCTCAAGATCAAGGATCAGCAAATGGGCAGATAATCAAGTCAGATACACTACTCTCTCACTAAAATATAGTTGTAACAGTAAAACAAGAGCACAAAGGGTATGCAAAATCAGCCAAACGACTTCTTGATTTTTTCAGGAACCAATAGTTTGTACCTGGCAGAAGAGATCTGCAAAGAATTGGGCGTAGAGTTGGGCAAAATGAAAGTCGAACGCTTTGCGGACGGCGAATTTTCCGTCACCTACGAAGAGTCCATCCGCGGTAAAGACGTCTACCTCATTCAGTCCACGAACCCATCCTCAGACAATCTGATGGAACTTCTGCTGATGATTGACGCAGCCAAGCGTGCCAGTGCACACTATATCGCTGCCGTGATCCCCTACTTCGGGTGGGCCAGACAGGACCGCAAAGACAAACCCCGCGTCTCTATCGGCGCAAAGTTGGTGGCCGATTTGCTGCAAGTGGCCGGCATTCACAGGCTCATCACGATGGATCTCCACGCAGATCAGATTCAAGGCTTCTTCGATTTGCCGGTGGATCACCTCTATGCCTCTACTATCTTCAACGACTATATCAATAACAACATCGACAAAGATAACCTCGTTATCGCCACTCCGGACGTAGGAGGTACGAAACGTGCCAATAGCTATGCCCGCAGGTTTGGTGTGCCTATGGTGATTTGCCACAAACTCCGTCTCAAGGCCAACGTAGTGGCAGAGATGCGCATCATCGGCGATGTGGAGGGTAAGGATGTCCTCCTCGTGGACGACATCGTCGACACTGCCGGCACCATAACCAAAGCGGCAAACCTGATGATGGAAAACGGTGCCAAGTCCGTCCGCGCTCTTGCGTCGCACGCCGTGATGAGCGACCCTGCCACTTCCCGGGTAGAGCAGAGCGCGCTTACCGAAATGGTCTTCACGAACTCGATTCCCTACCACAAAGGCGGTCGTAATGTGAAGTGCCTCTCCGTGGCTCCACTTTTTGCCGAAGCCATCCGCCGTGTGTCCAGTCACGAATCCATCAGCGACGGTCTCTATCAGTAAACCGTAGGCAGATAAGTGCATTTTGACCAAACTCCTAACCCCGCACTTCTATGCCACCGGCACCGAAGTGCGGGGTTAGAGTAGTTAAAGGTCGAACTCAGTCGGACGATGTCAGACCCAGTCTGCTAACTACTAACTACGACCTCTCTCTTTTATGGCTCTTTCCGAGACTTTCAAGCTGGCATTTCAGAAATCATTGATCGGGTGGTTCAAGGAAAATGGTAGGAAGCTGCCGTGGAGAGAAACCCGAAACCCTTACCATATATGGGTCTCCGAGATTATTTTGCAGCAGACCCAAGTCAAACAGGGGTGGGACTACTATCTGCGTTTCATTGAGACCTTCCCCGATATTTTCGCTTTAGCTAAAGCTGACGATGAAACGTTGCTTCGCGTTTGGCAGGGTTTGGGGTATTACTCGAGAGCTCATAATCTTCGCGCGGCAGCAGGACAAATAGTCCAAACGTATGGGGGCATCTTCCCGACAAACCCGGTTCAAATAGCGAACCTCAAAGGAATAGGACCTTACACCACAGCAGCCATAGCAAGTATCGCTTTCGGGTTGCCGCTCGCAGTCGTGGACGGCAACGTTTATCGTGTCCTGAGCCGACTGCTGGGAGAGGAGACACCAATCGACACGACGGAGGGGAGGAAACTGTATGCCGCCTTGGCGGAGGAACTTCTGGACCGGGAAGAACCCTCGGCGTACAATCAGGCCATTATGGACTTCGGTGCAATGGTATGTACTCCGAGGCACCCCTCTTGTGACTCGTGTCCCGTGGCGGAGCTGTGTCAGAGCCGGGGGACGGATCTTGTAGAGTTGCTTCCGCAGAAAGTGCGCAAAACGGCTGTCAGAGAAGAAGAGCTACATTTTTACCTGCTTCAGGACGGCGACGCCTTTGCTATCGAGAAGAGAGACTCCACGGGTATTTGGAAAGGGCTTTACCAACTTCCCCTCTTGAGCGAACCTCCGGCTGGGTGGAGCGAGACAGAGGTGTTTCGCCTTCGTGACCATAGGCTCACGCACCGGTTACTTCACATCTCCATTCATAAATGTATTCCGACCTCCGGCAAACGCGAAGAAGAGGATACCCGGTGGACGTTCATCCCCACCTCCGAGCATCCCGGATATGCTTTCCCCAAGCCAATTAGGAGTTTCCTCGACGGTGCTTTTCCCGAGTGACGGGGGAGGCCACTCTATGGACACACCCCCGAAAAAAGATTGGAAAGCCAAACTTTGCAAGGTCTTTAACACTCAAAAGCCGGAACTTTAACCTCCATTATGTTAATATCCGGAGAAAATGGAGTAACTTGCATCCGATATGAAGAAGCAATCTCTTTGGCTCATAGTAGGCGTCATGCTTATCGCCTTCATCGGCTTGCTGTATATGCAGGTGGGGTACATCAGAGTGGTGTACCAGAGTCGTGATGCGCAGTTTGATGCCGCCGTAAGAGAGGCTCTGATAGGTGTAAATAACGACCTTGAGCGGGATGAGATCGCCCGTATCGTCAATAAGGAGCTGGGCGTGCCGGCACCTATGGTGCAGGATCTGCTGAATACGGATCAGAAGAAAAAAGAATTCGATACCGCACCTAAGCTCCGCGTCCCCGCTCCGTCTTCGCCTTTCGAGCGGAAAGGAACGGTGAGAGAGGAAGACCGTATCGCCGAGATGTCCAAGATGCTGCAGGACCGCATCAACGACCGCTACCAAAACATTCGTCAAGCGATGCTCGAATTGGCGATGGACCTGGCGCGGGAGGGTAACAGCATCCCCATCTACGAGCGCATCACCACCGATCAACTCGAGACCAGCCTCGCGAGCCATTTGTCCAATGTGGGTATTGCGATCCCGTATATCTACAACGTGAATGACAGCAGGGGAAGCACCTACTTCAGTTCCGGCGAAATACCTTCCGGTGACGACGAATACGGCGTCTATCAGATGCCCATCTTCAAAAATGACTCGCCCTCCCGCCAAAATTACCTCAGACTTTATTTCCCGGGCAAGCGCTCGTATCTGACCGGGTCCATCGACTTCCTCATCCCGAGCGTTATCTTTACCATACTCCTTTTTATCACTTTTACCTACACGATATACACGCTTTTCAGGCAAAAGAAACTGGAGGAGATGCGCAAAGACTTCATCAACAATATGACCCACGAGCTGAAAACGCCTGTCAGCTCCATCAAGCTCGGCACCGAGATGCTCTCGGACGCAGATACGATTACGAATGAGACCCTGAGGACGCGTACCATCTCCAACATCAGCGCCGCTGCCGAGCGCCTCAGCAAGCTCATCGAGAAGGTGTTGCAGATGTCTTTCTTTGACGACGAAAACAACAGGCCGTCGCTCAATTTCAAGCCCATCGACCTCGAAGAGATCATCATCGAAGTCACGAGCCACTACTCCATGGATGTGGAGAACGCGGGCGGCACCTTGAATGTGGAGCTTGATGCGTCGGAGACCGAGATCCTCGGCGACGAGATGCATCTCTCCAACATCATCTATAACCTGCTCGAGAATGCGATGAAGTACCGGAGACCGGATGTCCTGCCCGAAATAACGGTCTCCCTCTCCAATGAAAAAGAGTGGCTCGTCGTGGATATAAAGGACAACGGACGAGGCATCAAGAAGGAATACCTCGGGAAGATCTTCGACCGCTTCTTCCGTGTACCTACGGGCAACAGACATAACACCAAAGGATTCGGTCTCGGACTCGCTTACGTGGCGCGTATGGTCCGGTCCCACAACGGCACCATCACCGCCGACAGCAAAGTAGGTGCCGGCACTGTTTTTGAAATCAAATTACCCCTCTTAAAGAACAAATAACGACTATGGAAGAAAACGTAAAAGTATTTCTCTGCGAAGACGACGAAAACCTCGGCCCGCTCTTGAGCGAATTTCTCAACACCAAGGGATACCTCACCGATCTCTATCCTGATGGTCAGGCCGGATATGAGGCATACCGCGCAAATCCCGGAAATTGGGACATCTGCGTCCTTGATGTAATGATGCCTATCAAAGACGGGTTCGAACTGGCAGAAGACATCCGCGCGATCAGCCCGGGTATGCCGATTATATTCCTCACTGCACGCACGCTCAACGAAGACGTGGAGCGCGGCTTCAAGATTGGAGCAGACGACTACCTCAAGAAACCCTTCAATACCTCCGAGCTTACGATGCGCATTGATGCGGTCCTCCGCCGTGTCCAAAATAAGAAACCGGATCCCGTGGCCTTCTACTCCATCGGTGACTTCGTCTTTGATACCCAGCGCCAGCTTTTGACCTACAAAGAAGAGGAACCCGTAAAGCTGACCACCAAGGAGACCGATCTCCTTACGCTTCTCTGCCAGTATGCCAATGAACTCCTGGAGCGCTCTTTTGCCCTCAAAGCCATTTGGGGCGAAGATAATTACTTCAACGCCCGCTCTATGGATGTGTACATCACCAAGCTCCGTAAGCACCTCGAAAGAGATCCCCAGGTAGAGATTCAGAATAAGCACGGTAAGGGTTACAAGCTCATCACACCCGGAGCCAATCAGAATCCGGACGACGAAAATACGGTAGTCCTCTGATCCTTGATGAGATGAAGAGACTTCTTATCCCCTTTATTGCATTTGCCGCCGGATGCCTCCTCGGAGCGTCGGCGGCATTTGCCCAAAGTAAGCCCCGAAGCACCTATTGGATCCAAAGGGCCACCCTTTTTGAATCTCTTCCTGCATCTGAGGACGACATCGTGATGCTCGGCAACAGCATCACCGACGGGGGAGAGTGGGCTGAGCTTTTGGGCGATGCGCACGTCAAAAATCGGGGCATATCGGGAGATACGACCGATGGTGTACTCGAGCGTCTCGGTACGATTACGAGAGGTCGGCCTGCCAAAGTCTTTCTCCTAATCGGCATCAACGATTTTTCCAAAGGAGTCCCGCCCGAAGACATCGTCGGGAATATAGAGAAGATCGTCCGGAGGATAAAAGCGGAAAGTCCCGGTACTCTGGTCTACGTCCAAAGCATTCTGCCCCTGAATGACAATATCAAGATGTTCCCCGACCATAAAGCGCATATCTCGGAGATTCCGGGAGCAAACGCCGGAATCCTTTCCGTATGCGAGAAGACCAGGGCAGGGTACATTGACCTGTATTCTGTCTTTGTCGGAGAGGACGGCAGAATGGATCCCAAGTACACGAATGACGGTCTACATCTATTGGGAGCCGGATATCTGTTGTGGGCATCACTCCTTCGTCCGTTGCTCTAAAGCGTAGAGACCCGTGATAATCAATCAGCCCGAAGTCGGAATCATCCGCCTTCGGGCTGTAAGTTTGTCCGAGAAGTCAATCGCCTTAAGTTTGAGACCTCTATGACTAAAAATTCCGGTGATAACGGGAGAAACTCACCCTCGCATCAATAATGGGAAAGATCCCATAGTATGGCAATCGCAATTGAGGTGAAAATTGATAATTCAAGCCAAGGTCTTCAAATCCTCTCCCGCCGACCCAATCGGTGTGATGCCAAAGTTCTTGACGAGTACATCAGCCACATTCGGAGAGAGGAAACCGGGTAACGTCGGTCCCAAATGGATGTTCTTCACACCGATAGACAGTAGAGCCAAGAGTACAATGACCGCTTTTTGCTCATACCATGCAATGTTGTAAATAATCGGCAAATCATTGATGTCCTCAAGTCCGAAGACTTCCTTTAGCTTGAGCGCGATAAGTGCCAGTGAGTAGCTGTCGTTGCACTGACCCGCATCCAGTACCCGGGGGATTCCGCCTATTTCACCAAGTGCCAACTTGTTGTAGCGGTATTTGGCGCATCCCGCTGTTAGGATCACGGTATCCTCGGAAAGTCCCCTTGCAAAATCGGAGTAGTATGATCTGGATTTCTGACGTCCGTCACATCCTCCCATTACATAAAACTTTTTGATGGCTCCGCTCTTCACTGCTGCCACAATTTGGTCTGCTAAAGCAAATACCTGTTGGTGTGCAAAGCCGCCTGTGATTTCTCCGGATTCGATTTCGGTAGGCGGGTCACAACGCTTGGCGTGTTCGATGATTTCGGAGAAGTCTTTTCGACCACCTTCGGGTCGATCCGGAATGTGCTTAAAGCCCGGAAACCCGCTTGCCCCGGTAGTATAGATTCGATCTGAATAAGTGGAATTTTGACGCGGTGGTACGATGCAATTGGTGGTAAAAATTACAGGACCATTGAAGGACTCAAACTCCTCTACCTGTTTCCACCACGCATTACCGTAATTCCCGACAAAATGATCATACTTCTTGAATGCGGGATAGTAATGGGCCGGAAGCATCTCACTATGGGTGTATACGTCTACACCGGTTCCCTGTGTCTGTTCCAAGAGATCCTCCAAGTCCCTTAAATCATGTCCCGATATGAGTATGGCAGGGTTCTTCCGCACGCCTATGTTTACTTTGGTTATTTCGGGGTTCCCGTAGGCTGAGGTATTGGCTTTGTCGAGAAGTGCCATAGCTTGCACGCCTGTTTCTCCCGTGCGGAGTACCAACGATACCAGCTCGTCCACGGATAGCTTTGTGCAAATCAGGCCGAGTGCTTCCTGTATAAATGCATACACCGGTTCCTCTTCATAACCTAAGTTAGAAGCATGCTCGGTATAAGCAGCCATACCTTTCAGTCCATAGGTTACCAGCTCGCGAAGAGAGCGAATATCCTCATCGGCACTTTGTAGGACACCGACTTCTTCCGCCTTTCGTTCCATCTCTTCCCCTTTCTGAGCTTTCCAGGTTAGGCAGTCTTTTAGCTCATCTTCGATGTCGATTTTCTTGAGATTCACCTCCTTGGTCAGCCTGTCTCGGAGAGTAATGGCTTCTGTGATGCGATCCTCAAAACGATCCTTGTGGAAGTTGGCATTGGTGATGGTCATAAAGAGAGACTCGGTGATGAAACGATCCACCTCTTTGGAGACATCCTTGCCGGTGCGACGCATCTCCGTGGTAATACAGGAAATTCCTTTGAGGACAAAGACCAAAAGATCCTGAAGGTTGGCCACGTCTGCCGTTTTTCCGCAGACGCCCCTCACTGTGCAGCCTTTATTTTGTGCCGTTTCCTGGCACTGGTAGCAAAACATACTCATAAGCAGAAGTTACTTAACGTTTGAAATTAGTTATCTTTGGCAAAGATATGTACAGTGTCCGAAACGTCTCGTCACATTTGTTACATTCCGAGTAAATTGCAGATCTATATAAAGATTATTCCATATTCAAATGAAGAACTACAACCGATTGCCACTGATGTTTTTATTCAATGGCAAAGAACTTCCTGCGGAGGAACAGTTACTTTTGCAGAATACGCCGTATACCCTACGCTCTTTCCCTAAGGATTCGATTATAGCAGCTCAGGGTAAAGAAGTCAGAGCCCTTTACGTTCTTCTTAGTGGAAAAGTCCGTTCGGAGATGATTACCGCCAGGGGTGACTCACTCTATGTCGGCAAGATGAGAGCTCCCTTTCTTCTTGCATCCATCTTTCTTTTCTCTGACGAAGGAAGCTTCCCTGTCGCTGTAACTGCGTTGGAAGATGTCGAGATAGCGTTTTACCAAAAAGAGCAAGTGTACAGGCTTCTGGCTCAATCACCTGCATTTCAAGCAGAGTTTCTGAAGTTCACGGCGCTTCAATTTCAAACTTTGTCCAATCGCTTACAACTGTTCTCGATGAAAAGCATCCTGCAAAAGTTGGTATTTTATATCTTGTCGTCCTCTTCCGATGGGGTGCATTTTTATTTTACGGAGCGTATCACCGACCTTGCTTCTTATTTTGGGGTTCGGCGCCAATCACTCTCCAGGATACTTTCTCAACTCACTAAAAACGGACTCATCACTTTTGACAATGGAAAAGGGAAGATACTGGATAAGCAAGGGCTGAAAAATCTGATATGAAGGTGTGTATAAGACAAGAGTCCTACTCCGCTTTATGTGAAGGCTTCGTTCGTAACTTGGTCGCGTCCCAAAACTAACACTTTTGAACCATACACACTTTTGAGGGACAGTATCCTAA
>JASBZK010000044.1 GCA_029983505.1 Porphyromonas sp. | reverse complement strand
CCAACGACCGACTGATTACAAATCAGAAGTCCAATAGTTTGTGTCTCCGCACCGACCGGATCGAAGTGTACTCCTCGAAGTGCCACCACTCTTTACGAATGGGTCTGAGCCCGACCCGCTTCATTAGCCCGTGCAGGTAGGCTCTGTTGGACTTCGCTTCGGGTGTGATGAGACCTCTTTTGACCAAAACTGCCTCATCCCCGATGTGGGACGTGACCCCGAAATGATCCACAGAGCTGCCCATATCGAGCGGGGTGCCGGTGGACGTGTCGACGATGGACAGGTCGACCGCTAACCCGTAGTTGTGCCTGCCTCCGCCACGGGCTGGAGAGGCGACGTACTTCCGGTTCGGCGTGTCGCGGACGACGTCCCACATCTTTCTTTGCACCGAGAGCGGACGGGCGGCATCATAGATGATGAGCGAGTACTTTGACCCCAGCTCTTGCTTGAGCAGGGCTTGAGCCTTTTTCAATCTTTCGGCGAACCCGGGATCCAGGTACGCATCTTCTAACGCCCCGTAGACGTCGGTGCCCATGAAGTTGTCCCCTCGGGAGTACATCAAGTCGACCTCTATGTCCGGGATCTTTTCGCTCAGGTTGACGAGCCCGGCAGACACCATCTCACGCGCCCACCCGGTTTCCGTCAAATCCTCTTGGGCACAGAGACCCGCGGGGACAAGAGCGATAAGGAGCGCGAAAAGAAAGCTCCGAAGACTCGAGGAAAGAACCATTTAGGAGTTCATGGAGGCGAGGAACTCTACGTTGTCTATGGTGTTACGCATATTTTTGAGGATGAGTTCCATAGATTCGATGCTGGTCATCTCGTTCAGCTCCCGGCGGAGTACCCACATCCGGTTCAGCGTCTCTTTGTCGAGGAGCAGGTCGTCTCTTCGTGTGCTGGATGCGAGGATGTCGATGGCGGGGAAGATGCGCTTATTGGCCAGTTTGCGGTCGAGTTGCAGTTCCATATTGCCGGTTCCCTTGAACTCCTCGAAGATCACGTCATCCATCTTGGAGCCGGTCTCGGTGAGTGCTGTGGCAAGGATAGTGAGAGAGCCGCCGTTTTCGATGTTTCTGGCCGCGCCGAAGAACCGCTTCGGTTTCTGGAGTGCGTTTGCGTCCACCCCACCGGAGAGGATACGTCCGCTTGCCGGCTGCACCGTGTTGTAGGCGCGGGCGAGACGAGTGATGGAGTCGAGGAGGATGACGACGTCGTGTCCGCATTCGACAAGTCTCTTGGCTTTTTGGAGGACGAGGTCGGCTATTTTCACGTGCTGCTCCGCAGGCTCGTCGAAGGTGGAAGCGATGACTTCCGCGTCCACGTTACGGGCCATATCGGTCACCTCCTCGGGGCGTTCGTCGATGAGGAGGATGATCATATAGACTTCCGGATGGTTGTATGCGATGGCATTGGCGATGTCTTTGAGAAGCATCGTCTTACCGGTCTTGGGCTGAGCCACGATGAGACCGCGCTGACCTTTGCCTATGGGCGAGAAAAGGTCCACGATCCGTACGGCGAGCTTGTCGTAGACGGCCGTGCTGCCCGGGCTCTCGAGCTTAAACTTCTCTGTCGGAAAGAGCGGGGTGAGGTGGTCGAAGGGGACGCGGTCGCGGACGGCCATAGGCTCGAAGCCGTTGAGCTGTACGAGCTTCTTCATCGGGAAAAACTTGTCTTTGTCTTTCGGCAGTCCGATGATTGCTTCGACTACGTCGCCGGTTTTCAGCCCGTAGGTCTTAATCTGCTGCTGGGAGACGTAGACGTCATCCGGAGAGGAGAGGTAGTTGTAGTCGGCAGACCGGATGAATCCATATCCGTCCGGAAGTACTTCGAGGACGCCGGTGGACTTGAGGTTATCGCCGAAATCGTATTCGGGAGTCTTGGTCTGCTGTGGTTGGTTTGCGGGCTTTTGGGGTGAGGGGTTCTGCTTCTGCGGTGCATTCTGCTGTTTCGGACTCTGAGCCTTATCTCCGCCCACGGGACGGGTCCCGTCGGTGTCCGTGATCTGCCTCTGCACTTTCGCCGCATCTTTGGGCTGCTGGATCGGATTCACGCCCTCTTTCTTCTGAACCTCTGCTTCCGCCTGCTTTTTGCGGTTGTTATTGGTCTGAGAAATCATCCCCATCATATCGTTGAGGACGGTGTTATTGGCGTTCTTATTGACAAAGACCTGGGGGATGTGATTCTTCTGTACACTCTCCTGAGCGGGTTCCGTCTGCTCCTCGGTCTGCTTCTCGGCATCGGTTTCTTTTGCCACGGGCGCGGACTCCGACTTCTTGGGGCGTCCCCTTCTTCTCTTTTCCGGAGCCGTTTCCTCTTTTTTCTCCGGCTCGGCACCCTCGGCGGAAGCCTCTTGGTTTTCCTCGAAAAGTGATGCGGTGTTATTCTTTTTCCCCTGTCCCCTTTTGCGTCTCTGGGATCTCGCACCGGCATTATCGCCTTCCGCCTTGTGTTCGTCGTCTTTGTCGTCGCCTTTTTTGCTTCTGAATTTTTGGGACAAAAGGACGGCCTGACGGTCCAAGATGGCATAAATGATATTCATCTGCGAAGTCCCCGGAGCGATCTCGAGACCGAGTTCTTTTGCAGTCTTATCCAGTTCCTCACTGGTCATCTCGTTAAGTGCCGAAATGTTGTACGTATTTGCCATAAATAGCGGTAAATGATCGATGTTTCTGTATTGGAGTATTCCCGCCAACAAAGCAGCGCCCAAACTTTTGTGTGCAAAAAGCCGGAGAACTTCTTACTGCAAGAAAAGGTGCCTTGCCCTCGTCGAAGTCCGAAGCCGCCACCCGCAGCGCTCCGGACAAAGGTGGAACCGGAGGAAGGATGTGTGCGAAGCTTTGGGGGAAAGTTTGAAATTGTTTCTGACCGAAAGGTCTTTTTGAGAAGTGGGCAGTGATGGATTCGAACCACCGAAGACGAACGTCAGCTGAGTTACAGTCAGCCCCATTTGGCCACTCTGGTAACTGCCCTCTTTTTCGGTTTAATAGCCTGATAAAGGTGCCGTTGGAGATCTTCAAGTGCCTTTTCGACCTCCTCGTACGCTGCAAAGGTACCTATTTCTGCGGAAATAGAAACCATCTTCCGCGCGATTCCTCTCTTTTTCGGTCTGCTTTTGCCCTACAATGGCGCGTGAAAGAGCCCCCACGGCGGGGTACAGACCGAGAAACTTTTTTTGCCCGGACCCGGACGCTTCTCCGGTACAGACCGGGAAAAGTCTCCCGGTACGTATCTCGCGACTTCCCTTTTGGGGAGACCTTTGCATAATACCTCATCTGCTGCGTTACTATCGGCATTCGGGACATGGCCAAGAGTACGGTTAGTACACTCCCGTCGCCCTCAGCCTTAGTGCCTTGCATCTGAGGCATTCTGCAAAGTCTCATACGAAAAACTGACGTTTTCCTATTCCGAGTCCTTTTTCAAAGGCCTCTTTGGGAGGGTTTGGCGTCTCCCTCTTGCGGGTTACGCGGTAAAAAGCTACCTTTGTCTCTGAAAATAGTTTTTTGGAAACAAACCAAACACATATTATATTAAGCGTATGAATATGTCCAAGATTTTTGCAGTGACCGTCGCAGCCGTGGCGCTCTCCCTCTCTTTTACCTCTTGCAAGCCCAAGCAAAGCGCCTACCATGCCGCCTATGAGCGTGCCCAACAGCGCCAGATAGCCCAGCAAACCGCCACCGAGGACGAAGTCCGTCCGATGCCGGCTCCCGTGGCTGCCGAAGACGCCTCTGTCCGCGAGGAGAAAGTGACCCCCGCAGACGGTGCAGACGCTAACGGGCTGAAGGCTTACAGCGTCGTCATCGGCAGCTTCCAAAACATCACCAACGCCCGCTCGCTCCGTGAGCGTATGCTCGGTGAGGGCTTCCCCGCCATCCTTGCCCAAAACGAAGAAGGAATGTACCGCGTCATCGTGACGAGCTTCGACACAAAGAGCGAAGCCGTGACTTCCCGCGAGAGCATCAAGAGCCGTTTTGCACCTCTTTTTTCCGACGCCTGGATCCTGATGCGCGCCTACTAAAAGCGCCTCGAAATGAAGATACACGAAAGTCATCCACTTCTTCCTCACAATACTTTCGCGATAGAGGCTAAAGCAGTCTACTTTATCGAGCTCGAAAGCGAGGGAGACGCGGAGATTTTGGCACAAGACGAATACTTCCGCACCCTGCCGTTCATCGCGATAGGGGGCGGAAGCAATTTGCTCTTCCAAGGCGACTTCAAGGGTGCCGTACTCCACTATACGGATGATTCTGTGAAGGTGACGGACGAGACGCGCCACGAAGTCTCCCTCCACATAGGGGGCGGGAAAGTCTGGCACGAGCTCGTGATGGAAGCGGCTCGGAAAGGTCTGTGGGGCATAGAGAACCTCGCCCTCATCCCGGGAGAGTGCGGCGCTGCCGCGGTGCAGAACATCGGCGCCTACGGACGCGAGATTAAGGACGTACTCCGTGCCGTGCATTACGTGGACTTGAGGACGGGCGAAAAGCACGCCCTCCCCGCCACCGAAGCACATTACGGCTACCGTCACTCCGTCTTCAAGGAACCGGAGATGGCACACGCTCTCGTTACGGGCATAGACCTCATCCTGCATAAGGACTACCGTCCCGAGCTCTCCTACCGCGGTCTCCAAGAGCTGCGCACGAAGCCCGACCTCACACCCTGTGACGTGGCTAAGGTCGTCATCAAGCTAAGGGAGGAAAAGCTCCCGAACCCGGACGTCCTGCCGAATGCCGGCAGCTTCTTTATGAACCCCTTCGTCTCCCGCGAAGACTTCACCAAGCTCTCCGCCCTGTACCCGGATGCTCCGCATTTTCAGTCCGAAGACGGACGGGTAAAGGTTCCCGCCGCCTGGCTTATCCAGGAGTGCGGACTTAAAGGCAAGAGAGAGGGCAACGTAGGCACTTACCCCAAGCAGCCCCTCGTCCTCGTTAATTATGGCGGGGCAACCGCCAAGGAGATCGCCGACTTCTCCGCTTTCGTACAAAAGTGCGTCCGGGATAAGTTCGGGATCGAGATCTCTCCCGAAGTGCGCTTCGTCCGCAGTGGCGCCCAACACTCCATCGACGAACTGATGCCATGACGGGTGACCTATCGGTTACTTTTCTCGGCACCGCTACCTCCACGGGCGTCCCCGAGATCGGCTGCCACTGCAAGACCTGCGTGTCCTCCGATCCGAGAGATAAGCGACTGAGAGCTTCCGTACTCCTTAGGAAAGGCAGCCACCGTGTCGTCATCGACTGCGGTCCCGACTTCAGGGAGCAGATGATTAGAGAAGACATAGGCTCCCTTGATGCGCTCTTTATCACGCACGAACACTACGACCACCTCGGCGGTCTGGACGATATGCGTCCCCTCATCCGGCACGGTCTTTCTTGCCCCATCTATGCCGAGGACAATGTCATCCACGCGATTCGGACGCGTCTCCCTTATGTCTTTATGGCACACCCTTATCCGGGCGTGCCGCACCTCGATCTCCACTCCGCATCTCCTTTTGTCCCGATAGAGGTCGCACCCGGCTTCGTGGTCGAACCGATACGGGTGACGCACGGACGCTTGCCGATCTTGGGCTTCAAGGTGGGCGACTTCGTCTACATCACGGATGCGAAGACCCTCCCCGATGAGACGATGAGCGTGCTGCGGGGACACACCCATACTCTCGTCCTCAATGCCCTGAGGATAGAGCCGCACCCCACGCACCTCTCGCTCTCCGAAGCGCTTGATGTGCGGACAGCCATAGCCCCGACGGGTGAGACCTACTTTACCCACTTCGCACACAGCTTCGGGACGCACGACGAGATTACGGCGATGCTCCCGCCCCACGTCCATGCCGGCTACGACGGTCTGACGTTTGAGGCTTAGGGGGTACCTGTACGTGAGGGAATTATTTTGGTACGTATCAGAAAAGTTTTTCGGTCTGTACCTTTTTCTATTCCCGGTACGTGCGAAAAATAGTTTTCGGTACGTATCTCGTTTGTCGCACAGCCGTAGGTGGGTCTTTTATAGTTACTAATCCCTAATGGTGATTTACTAATCCCTAATTTCTTTCTTGGGAGGGCGCAATTGGTTACATTTGCGCACCGGTGGGCGTTCCCGTCCCCGCTTGGGACAGACTTCCGGCTCCCATCCCCATTTTAACCCCGCCACGGATTGCTTCGGGGCGAATTAGATTACGTCCGCTTATGTCCGACACCGGAAGAAGTTACTCTGAGGACTTCGTACACGAAAACCCCACACCTGTCCGGGAGCGCTACAAAGCCCTTGGAGGCGAAGTTGTGCTCGCACTTGTGCAGGAGAAATCCGGCAGGACCCGCACTTCCGCCAAACAGTTGCTCCGATCGGGGCGCGTCTCCATAGACGGCAAGATCCTCACCAAGGCCACCGAGGTACTCTCCCCCGGTGCCGTCGTGACGGTGCACTCGGGCGTAAAGCCGAAAGACTTTACTCACCCCCTTCTCGAAAAGATATGGGAGGACGAGGACTTGCTCCTTGTCTACAAAAAAGCCGGCATACCCACCGTCAATACCAGCCATAAAGACCGGACCCAGACCGCGATCTGGGTTCTGAGCCAGGCGCTCAAGGAGCAAAACGGCCCCGGTGCGATGCTCTTTATGCTCAACCGTCTGGACAAAAACAGCGAGGGGTTCGTACTCTTTGCCAAAAATATCCCCGCCAAGGAGGCGATGGTCAAACAGTGGGGCAATCTCCTCAAGGCGCAGCTTTTTGTGCTCTGCATTGAAGGCGAGATGCCCGCAAAAGAGGGCGTCCTCTCGCACGAGACCAAGGACAGGGACGGTAAGGTGACTAAGACGGTCTCTGCCGCTTACCGGGTGCTTAAGACAGGTCCCAAAGGGGGGATGTCCATCGTCGAGCTCTCTGTCAGAGGTCCCCGTCTCTACAACCTCCGCACCCTGATCAAAGAGAATGACCTCGCGATCTTTGGCGATGTGCGAAGCCGGTCCGTCTTTACGACCAAAGAGAAGATAGGTCTCGTCCAGACGAAAGTGGCGTTCGTACATCCTCTGACGCACGAGTTCCTCTCTTTTGAGCGGAAGTTCCCTGCCCATTTCTTCGAATTGCTTAAGTCCGACAACGGTCCCGCTCAGAGCATCACTTTAGAGAAACGCGTACGCCCGGGTGCCCCGGAGACCCGCGAAAACCGTCCCGGATTCCCTGCCGAAAAAGGAAGACCCGACCGCAAGCGATAATAATTCCCTTCATCCTTTTAAGATACAAACGTTTTCACACAGATGAACTCCAGACTCTCGAGACTTCTCGTCCTCCTGCCGCTCTTCCTCGGTGCGCTCTCCTGGATCAGACCGGAAGCACATGCCCAGATGGTGGAGGCCGCCAGATGGGAAGTCAGCCATTCAAATACAGAAGACGGCGTCCTCACGCTCACATTCTCCGGCCAGCCCCTTGGTCACTTCCACGTCTACGGACTGAATATACCCGCCGGTGGTCCCAACGCGACGGCGATAGAAGTCGACGAAGCGAAGGGTCTTAAGGCCCTCGGCAAACCCACCACGGACATCAAACCGACTAAGCTCCACGACCCTGTTTTTGATATGGATCTCGAGTGGTTCGATAAGCCGTTCAAGGTCATTCAAAAGTTCCAAATCACGGATCCTGCTGCTTTCAGCCTCTCCGGTGACCTCGTCTACCAAGCTTGCGACGATAAGATGTGCACGCCGCCTACGCGCGTCAGCTTTGAAATCGGTCCCAAGGACTTGAAGACGCCGCTCAAGATGGCGAATAACGAGGTACAGGCCGGGAGTGACTCCGAGGTACGTGTCTCGGGTGATTCTGTCACAGACCCGGACTCCCTCGGGGTACAGGCCGAAAATGTTTCGGCTTCGGGTGCCGAAGCTGCGCCGGTTGCGCTTGCTGCAGGAGCCGACATCGTAGGTCCGGAGAATCCCCTTTGGGTACCCGTCATTGACGAGCTGAAAGCCTTCGGTGACTCCAACTATCGGGGAAAAGACACCTCCCTTTTGAGCATCTTTATCCTCGGATTCCTCGGCGGTCTCATCGCTCTTCTGACCCCTTGTGTCTGGCCGATGATACCGATGACGGTCTCTTTCTTCCTCAAAAGGACGGACGACCGTCGGAAGTCCATTCGCGACGCTATTATATATGGTGTCGCCATCATCGTGATATACCTCGCCTTGGGGCTTCTGATTACGGGGATCTTCGGAGCCAGTGCGCTGAACTCGCTCGCCACAAGTGCGGTCTTCAATATCATATTCTTCCTGATGCTCGTCGTCTTCGCGATCAGCTTTTTCGGCGCTTTCGAGATCGTACTGCCCGAGTCTTGGATTAACGGTCTGGACCGAAAGGCCGAGAAGACGGGCGGACTTCTGAGCATCTTCTTTATGAGCTTCACGCTCGTGCTCGTGTCTTTTTCCTGCACGGGTCCCATTATCGGTACGCTCCTGGTGGATGCGGCGACTAAGGGCACCATCTGGGCGCCGGCTACGGGGATGTTTGGCTTCGCACTCGCTCTGGCACTGCCTTTCTCCCTCTTCGCCATCTTCCCGAATATGCTCAAGAGCATGCCGAAGAGTGGGGGCTGGATGAATTCCGTCAAGGTCGTCCTCGCGTTTTTGGAGCTCGCTTTCGCCCTCAAGTTCCTCTCCGTGGCCGACCTCGCATACGGCTGGGGCATCCTCGACCGTGAAGTCTTCGTCTCGCTCTGGATCATAATCTTTACCTTGCTCGGGCTTTACCTCCTCGGTAAACTGCGCTTCGAGATGGATGCGCCTTCCGATCACGTTTCGGTGCCCCGTCTCTTTATGGGGATGATTTCCCTTGCCTTTGCCGTCTATATGGTGCCGGGCTTGTGGGGCGCGCCTCTGAAGTCCATCAGCGCTTTTGCTCCGCCCCTCTACACGCAGGACTTCAACCTCTATGACGACGAAGTCCACGCCAAGTATATGGACTACAATGCAGGTATGGCTGCCGCGGCTCAGTCCGGTAAGCCTATGCTGCTCGACTTCTCGGGCTACGGATGCGTCAACTGCCGTAAGATGGAGGCTGCCGTATGGACCGACCCCAAGGTGAAAGACCTTATCGATAATGAGTTCGTCCTCGTGACGGTCCTCGTCGACGACAAGACCAAGCTGCCCGAAATCATCAAGGTGCAGGAAAACGGCAGAGAAACCAAGCTCAAGACCGTGGGCGATAAGTGGAGCTACTTCCAGAGGTACAAGTTTGGAAGCAACGCACAGCCTTTCTATGTGATGCTCGACAATCAGGGGCGTCCCTTGGGACCGAGCTACGGCTTTGACGAGGATATACAGAAGTACATCGACTGGCTCAATAGCGGTCTGGAAAAGTACCGAGACAATAAGTAAACTTTCCCCGATGCCCGATTTGCATTCACGAGAGGAGCAGATGGCTGCTTTCGGTAAGCTCCTCGATATCCTCGACATCTTGCGCGTCCGCTGCCCCTGGGATCGGAAGCAGACCCTTCACTCGCTTCGCCCCAATACGGTCGAAGAAGTCTACGAACTCAGCGATGCCCTCCTCAAGGAAGACTACGATGCCATTTCCAAAGAGCTCGGTGATGTGCTGCTGCACGTCGTCTTTTACGCCAAAATAGGCTCGGAGACCGGCGCTTTCGATATCAAGGAGGTCTGTGACAAACTTGTGGACAAGCTCATTTACCGCCACCCCCATATCTTCGGGGAGACGAAAGTGAAGGACGCGCACGACGTGGAGCAAAACTGGGAGCAGCTCAAGCTCAAGGAGAAGGGCGGCAATAAGACCGTCCTCTCCGGAGTGCCGGTGTCCCTCCCTTCCCTCATCAAAGCCTACCGGATACAGGAGAAGGTCGCGAACGTGGGCTTCGACTGGGATAACCCCGATGACGTCTGGGACAAGGTCTATGAGGAAATAGGCGAGCTGAGAAGCGAGCTGGCAAAGCCGGCGGAGGAGAATCACGAGCGGCAGGAGATGGAGTTTGGCGACTTCCTTTTCAGTCTCGTGAATGCAGGGCGTAAGTACGGACTGGATGCCGATACCGCGCTCAGTAGGACAAACGACAAGTTTGCCCGCCGGTTCGCCCACATAGAGCGCCGCGCCGGTGAGTTGGGTAAGAAGCTCGGGGAGATGACACTCGCCGAGATGGATGACCTCTATCGCGAAGCTAAGACGCTCGAGTAGCCGTAGGTCGGAGACTTCTCGCTGCAGAAGGCTTCTGTGGGTATGTCCCGACAAAAATTCGATCAGTATACCGCCTTACCCGCGAGATGCGGATCGAATTTTTGTGTTTTTGTGCTCCGCTTCTTCGGATAGCAATACATTCAAAAGAGGTGCAGGCACACACCCGTGACAAGAGTGTGTGCCTGCAATTAAGGGTCAGGCGGTGGATGACGTTATCCGCCGTTGCGGGAAATTATCTGTTGCCGTGCTTGACCCAAACGAGGCGGTCGAGGTCGTATCCGAGAGAAGCGGCGGTCTTTAGGTACTTCTCTTTTACGTCTTCCGGTATCTCTGGTGTGCGAGAGAGTATCCACATGTAATCGGTGTTCTTTCCGACCACGAGGGCGTACTTATAGTCCTTGTCCAACTCCACGATGTTGTACCCGGAGTAGAACACGCTAAAGAACGAAACCTTGAGCTTCCCGACAGTGGTCTCATCCACGAACTTTGCCTTCCCTATGGCTTCGGTCCATTTGCCTTTCTTGTAGTTGTAGCCTCTATTGACCACCTTGATGCTTCCGTCTTCGTTGTAGGAATACTCGGCAGTGGTGTTGTCCATATCCTTTCCGTGGATGAAGTCGAAGCGGGCTATCTCATACCATTTGCCGAGGTATTTGTCTGCATTGAACCCGGTCACGACTTTTGCACCTTTGGGCATCGTGATGCTGCAGGCTGTTAGACTGAGCGAGGCTGCCACGGCAGCGATAGATGCCGTGACGAGAATCGTAATTTTTTTATTCATATCGTTTGATGCTAAATGGGAAAAACGTAAGCGAATTAAGTTAGGTAGAGTAAATCAAGAGTCTAAGGCAAGGGGTTGATAAAGTCTGACTAAGATTAGTTGTCTACCTTGTGTCACAAAGTTACTAAAAATGCCATTACGTCAAGCGCTCAATACGGTGAAGGCGGTAAGGTGCGGCATTCTCAGGTGTCAAGTCCACTTTGGCGGATACGTACCTGGAATTTTCCCCCGATTCGTATCCCGTATTATTTTTGGTCTGTATCTCAAGGACGCGAGATACGGACCAAAATTTTTCTCTCCTACGTACCGCGGCTCCAACCTCGGTACGTACCTCTCAGTTAGCAGTTAAGTCAGGAGGTGTAGGGCGTGCCCTGCACAAGCGTCGGGCAGGAGGGAGGCACTGTTAACACCTTACTGCTAACAACTCACTACGGACTGCTAACTACAGACTAATGTTGCCCCATTAGGGGCATTCGGCTCCAACGGAGCCGAATCTTGGTAGCCCGGCACGAAGACCGCGTCAGCAGTCGACAAAAGAGGGAGAGCTCGAAGAGCTCTATATTTATCAGCCTTAGGTCGCAGCCCCGTAGGGGCGAGACCTGAGGAATATGCGATAACGGAAATATCAGGAGGGTCGAAGACCCTCATTTCTCGACAGAAATGAGCAGGAGAATGAGGTGAGGGTCTTCGACCCTCTGCCTGTTTGATTTGTTCCCTTCCCTCAGGTCTCGCCCCTACGGGGCTGCGACCCGAGGCTCTGAGAATTGTAGCTCTCCGAGCTACGTTTGTGTGGAACCCAGACCAGCACCCTCTGCACAGGGCACGCTCTGTGCCTCTTTCTGTCCGTCTCACTACTAACTGCTGACTACAAACTGCTAACTGTGCAGGTGCGCCCTGTGCCCCCTGCTTTTGCACCTCCTACCTGACGCGGCTTTTGTGTGTTACTATCAAGTTATAAAAGGTTAAAAGTTACGACGATTTGTATTTAACATATTGTGCGTGATTTTATCTTCACTCGGAAGATTTGTATTTGTAGAACAATAACCTTCCGTGTATAAACTAAAATAAATAGGTTATTTGGGTGGTGAATATTTTTATTTAGTTATTTGAGTCAAGGTTTATTAGTAAATAAATTATCGTAGCGCGCTATGTTAAAACTATTATGAGAATTGTGTGGATTTTTCGGAATAAGTATATTTGTCTTTAGAAATGGTGCAAAGATATTATCTCTGATTGTTTGTGACCCATTGAAGGAGCAAAACACACCCTACTACGCCCTTATAAATACCCGTACCCGTTCGAATGCCTATTTCGCGACGGCGACCTACTCGTACAACGGTATCTATACCCTCAATGGTACATTCCGCTACGAAGGGACGAACCTGCTCGGCAAAAGCCGCACGGCTCGTTGGTTGCCCACATGGAACGTCTCCGGTGCGTGGAATGCCTCCGATGAGCCTTGGTTCAGAGACACCTTCAAAGATGCGCTCAGTCACCTGACGTTGAAAGCATCCTACTCCCTCACCGCCGATGCCGGGAACCTGTCCATGGCCAATGCCGATATGGTCATCAGGGCACGCACTCCTTGGCGTCCATCTGCTGCCCAGACTTCAGAAACGGCTCTTGACATCATCAGTCTTGCCAACCAAGACCTCACGTACGAAAAGAAGCACGAGCTCAATATCGGGGCTGACCTCGGGTTCCTCGACAACCGCATCAATCTCTCGCTTGACTGGTACACCCGCAATAACTTCGACCTTATCGGTGTCATCAACACTCAGGGGGTAGGCGGTCAAAACCAACGCTTCGGCAATGTGGCTGCGATGAAGAGCCACGGTGTGGAAGTCTCGCTCTCGACGCGCAACATCCAGACGAAAGACTTCCAGTGGACGACGGACTTCATCTTCGGCTACAACGCGAATACTGTCACTCAGCTGGATACGCGTACCCAGATGATGGATTTCATCAGCGGCACCGGGTTTGCCCGTGTCGGTTACCCTGTCCGTGCCCTTTTCTCGATTCCGTTTGCGGGTCTTGACAGCAACGGTCTGCCGACCTTTATTATGCAGGACAAGAAAGAAGTCAATGCCTCAAACTACAGCTCCGAGCTGCAGTTCCAGGAGTCTGAGCCGGAGCGTCTCGAGTTTTTGAAGTACGAAGGTCCGACTGATCCGACCATCAATGGCTCACTCGGCAACGTGTTCTCTGGCTCGTGTATGCAGATCCTAAGCTCAATGGGCAGGATCCCGAGTTTTTCCGTTCCGGCGGCGTCTCTGCACCGGTTCCCAAGCAGATTACGGCCACCATACGGCTCGGGTTCTGAGCTTGGATTATGAAGTTAGTTTGAAATCCATCGATTTATTATACAAGATATGAAGAAGCATCTTATCCTCGGCTCTCTTTTCCTGTCCGGAATAATATCGCTTACGGGATGCGACCCGTTTTTGGACGTGGAGCCCGACAGCCGAACCAATATTGACACGCCTCAGAAGGTCAAGGAACTTCTCGTCAGTGGTTATCCTCAGATCGGGACGATGCCCCTTTTTGAACACCGCACGGACAATGTCCAAGATAACGGTCCGAGGTATGCGTCCGGAAGCTCCTTTATCCAGAGAAATTATTTCTGGCAGGGTGTGGACGAGCAAGTGAACGAAAGTACGGCCAATCTCTGGCAGTCCTCTTACCAAGCCATCTCTGTGGCAAATAAAGCGCTTCAGTCTATAGAAGATATGGGTACCCCAAAGGAACTGCTTCCCTACAAGGGAGAGGCTCTGATGATTCGTGCCTACAACCACTTCGTCCTTGCCAACGCTTTTTGCCAAGCTTACAGCCCGTCTACCGCGGACAAGCATCTCGGCATACCCTATATGACGGAGTTGGAAGAGACGATCAACACCTCCTATGACCGCGGTACCCTTGCCGAGACTTATGCGGGGATAGAGAAGGACCTCCTCGAAGGTCTTCCCCTCATTGACGACGCGGCCTACCGGATTCCGGCGTATCACTTCAATAAAAGAGCTTCCAATGCCTTTGCCGCCAAGTTCTTCCTCTACGAAGAGAAATGGAAGGAATCCATTAAGTATGCGGATGTTGCCCTCGGAGATAACCCAGTTCCTCTGCTTTACAACTACAAAGCAATTACCGATAAGGTCGGTTCCGACTTAGCCTCATGGCCTGTGGTCTTCTCCTCCCACGATAACCCCGCCAATTTCCTCATTACCCCGCTTATTACCGGGTTCTTGCACGAAATCTACGGCGCGCCACGCTACGGTCATGCGGATGCCATTTCCTCAAAAGAGACCGTTTCCAGTCCCGGAGGACCGTGGGGCGGTGTGCTTCCCGTCTTTGCGCCCCAGCTCCTCGGGAATTCCCAAAACCAGTATCTCGTGAAATACTTCCCCATGACGGAGTATCTCGACCGTATAGCCGGTACCGGATATTTTCACACGATCTACATCCCCTTTAATGGCGACGAGACGCTCCTCTTCCGTGCTGAGGCAAAAGTGATGGATAAGCAGTACGAAGCTGCCGCCGCGGATCTGTCGATGTGGCACATCGCTTTTGGGGCTCCTCAAAAGACCTATTCCGTCAAGGAGATTACGGACTTTTACCGCAGGAGTGTGAATGCCGGCAGTCCCGTCACCAAGCCCCTGAACCCCAAGTTTGTCCTCGAAGATGAGACCCAGACGTTGATGATTCAGGCAGTGCTTCACGCCCGCCGGATCGAGACGCTCGAAAACGGACAGCGCTGGGAAGACATCAAGCGCTACGGTATCGAGATTACGCACAACGTCGTAAACGGTCAGCCGATGACGCTTACAGTCGATGACCCGCGCCGTGCCATCCCTATCCCTATACTCAATGTGGCTGCGGGAGTTGAACAAAACCCGACCAAGTAAAGGACCCCCATTAGTGTGATTTTTTTGACACGTACCGAGAAGATCACGAGATACGTACCAAGAACCTCTTGAGATACGTACCTGGAAAATTACGAGATACGTACCAAGAAGAAGTTGCTTCCGCATACGCTTTTGATCGTCTTTCCTACATTGATCTATTTTGGTTGTGTGTTATTTAGAACCAAACCCGTATATGAAACGAACATATTTCTCACCACTTTTCGCCGCTTTTGCCCTCGCAGTTGTCGCTTTTGCAGGACAGAGTTGCTCCGATATTTAGACCTATAGGTCAAAAGTGTTGGTTCGACCGGTCGAGATGTCAGTAGTGGAGAG
>JASBZK010000043.1 GCA_029983505.1 Porphyromonas sp. | reverse complement strand
AACCCTGTAGCCTCTACAGAGAAGAGCTGCGCCACTGTTGGACTATCGTACTATCACACTTATCGGCCAGAGTCAGACAGGGTCGGCCAGAGTCAGACAGAGTCGGACGGTATCAGACAGAGTCGGACGGTATCAGACAGAGTCGGACGGGGTCAGCAGGGTCGGACGTCCTCGGACGAAGTCGGACGGGGTCAGCAGGGTCGGATGGGGATAGGCAGGGTCGGACGTCCTATCGGACGGGGGCAGGTAGAGTCGGAGTAAGGCGGGGGACAGTAGGGTAAGGGACAGGCAGGGTGAGGAAGTGTGCGGGGCGTGTGGTTATTTTTTGTAACTTTGAAGGGTGCGCGCTTCAGCGCCTGTTTTTTTATGACCAAAAGAAACTTCTTTGGCGCCATTTGTGCGCTCTTCCTCGTCTTAATCGTGACGAGCGGATGCAATAAATACACTCCTCCTTCGCCCCTCGACGGCATCTGGCTGGTCGAGTCCGTGGAGAATAACTCCGGTCTTCCGATGCCTGCTTATGCAGAGACTGCGGACGGGGTGTATTGGGAGTTCCAGAACGTCCTTTTCCGGATTACGTATATCGCCGATGCCTCCAAGAGTATCTCCGTGAGGCAGACGCTGTGGGGGTATCCTGCTTTTGACGGCAACGAGATTACGTTCACGCCCAATGACCTGCAGAAGACGAACGCGGTCTTTCCGGTTCCCGGTGGCACCAACCTTCCGGAATTACGGTTGCGCTACGAGACTTCACACGGAAAGCTGACGCTATATGGCGAGAATTATGTCCTTCACCTCGTGAGGAGATGAGGTGACACACGCTCCGACATCTATCTTTAATCCTAATTACCGATAACCAAATGCCTATTTTATCCAAAAAGAAACTCTTTCTCGCCGCGAGTGCAGTAGTGGCGTTTATTGCTGCTTCGCCTGTGGCGGATGCTTGCTCCGACCTCATCGTGGGCAAAGGTGCGAGTACGGATGGCAGCGTGATCATCAGCTATGCTGCCGACAGCCATACCTTGTATGGGGAATTGTACCACTGGCCCGCCCGCACTTATCCCGCGGGGCTGATGATGGATGTCACCGTCTGGGACACCGGCGCTTTCAGCGGTCAGATCCCCCAAGTCCTCCGCACGTACAACGTCGTGGGTAATATGAACGAAAAGCAGGTGGCCATCACAGAGAGCACTTGGGGCGGTCTCGAGTCGCTCGAAGGAGGTGAGGGCATTATGGACTATGGCAGTCTCATCTACATTGCTCTTCAGAGGTCTGCCACTGCACGTGAGGCGATTGATGTAATGACTTCGCTTGTGGAAAAGTACGGTTATATCTCCAGCGGTGAGAGCTTCACGATAGCAGACAAAAATGAAGTCTGGGTTATGGAGATGATCGGCAAAGGTAAGGGCGAAAAGGGCGCCGTGTGGGTCGCAACCCGCATCCCCGATAACGCCATCAGCGGTCACGCCAACCAGGCACGCATCCAGCAGATCAACTTTAAGGATAAAGAAAACTGGCGGTACGCCAAAGACGTCGTCTCTTTTGCTCGCGAAAAAGGTCTCTACAAAGGGTCGGATGCAGACTTCTCATTCCAGAAGGTGTACAACCCCTATACTTTCGGAGGGCTGAGAGGATGCGAGGCGCGCGTATGGAGCTTCTTTAACCGCTTCAAGGGAGGTATGGACAAATACCTCCCGCTTGTGATGGGACATAAACCAGATGCCGAACCGATGCCTCTCTACGTCATCCCGGATCGCAAACTCTCTGTGCAGGACGTGCAGAACATGATGCGTGACCACTACGAGGACACGCCTATGGATATGACCAAAGATGCCGGTGCCGGTTCCTATAAAGTGCCTTACCGCTGGAGACCGATGGACTTTGAAGTCGACGGACAGAAGTACGTCAATGAGCGCGCCATCGCCACTCAGCAGACCGGTTTCGTCCTTGTCGCACAGCTCCGCAATTTTCTGCCCGACCTCGTGGGGCCGATCCTTTGGTTTGGTGCAGATGACGCCAATACCACCGTCTTCTCGCCTATGTACGGTTGCATTACCGAGGCTCCAGAAGCGTTCAGCCCGAAAAACGGCAGCATGACCGAATTCTCTTGGACCAGTGCTTTTTGGGTCAATAACTGGATCGCCAATATGGCTTACAACAGGTACGACTATATGATAAAGGATATTCGTCCCGTCCAAAAGGAACTGGAGGACCGCTTCTTCCTCCACCAACCTAAGGTAGAGAAAAAAGCCCTTGAGATTGCCGAAAAAGACGGGCAAGAAGCCGCAATCGCTTACCTCACGCAGTACTCTGCTTCTTGTGCCAATAACGCTACCGCGCGGTACAAAAAGCTCGGCGAATACCTCCTCGTGAAGTACATCGACGGAAACGTCAAGAAAGAAAAGAACGGTGCCTTTGAAACCAAAAACGGTCTCGTGGTCTTCCCCGAACAGCCCGGCTATGATGAGGCGTATTACCGCTCCATCGCAGAGGATCCGACTTCCGAACACCTCAAGTATCCGAAAGGCGCGAAATAAGTAGGTACGCTCCTTATCATTCAGGTAAAAACAACAGCTCCGTCAGGATGGCGAATAGCGATATTCAGCCACTCCGGCGGAGCTTTCCTTTTGTCTCCGTCCCCTCATTGCTTGCTCTTTAGTTTTGCTCCTCTCTTTGGGTTAGGCTGACGGGAGACGGGTTATTCAAGGCCTTGGCAAGAAAAGGGCTCTATTTGGCGTTCTTGAGCGCTTCGGCGGCATTATTGTAGGCCTATAGGTCTATTCTTTC
The DNA here is from genome assembly GCA_029983505.1 of Porphyromonas sp. Taxonomy (GTDB): domain Bacteria; phylum Bacteroidota; class Bacteroidia; order Bacteroidales; family Porphyromonadaceae; genus Porphyromonas_A. The sequence continues at coordinate 12,442 of JASBZK010000043.1, read as the reverse complement.
TAATCAAACCACGTGACCAGACCTAAATTAGGGAAGAAAATAGTTATGTGTGGCTGACTTTCGGGAAAATATGTTGCGGGGTTTGCAAATAATTGGCTACATTTGGAGCGTCGAATATCGGACGATACGCCGAGAGACGAAAGCCACGAGCCGAAACCTTTAAGGCAAAAGCTTTGAGCCCACCAAGACGAAAATACCATCAAACAAAACTCCTTATAATTGATACCGATTATGATTATTTCAATTCCCAGAGAGATCATGAAGAGTGAGAGCCGTGTGGCTGCCACTCCCGAGACCGTGGCGAAGTTTGTCGCCGACGGTGCCACAGTCCTTTTCGAGAAAGGTGCCGGCGATGCCGCCCTCTACTCCGACGACGAGTACGCTAAGGCCGGTGCCGAGCTTGTGGCAGACACCGAAGACCTCTTCCGCCGTGCGGACGTGATCCTCAAAGTCAAGGAACCGCTCTTTAATGACCGCTTGGGCAAACACGAAGTCGAACTGATGCACGCAGGGCAGGTGCTCATCACTTTCATCCATCCCGCTTCACCCGTAAACCACGATATGGTACGCGCTCTCGCCAAACAGGGTGTCATCGCGCTTACTCTGGATGGCGTGCCCCGCATCTCCCGCGCCCAAAACCTTGATGCACTCACGTCTATGAGTACCTGCGCAGGGTATAAGGGGATCATTATGGCGGCAGATGACCTTGCCTCCTTTATGCCCCAGATGTTCACTGCCGTGGGACAGATCCAGCCCGCCAAAGTAATGGTCATCGGCGTGGGTGTGGCAGGGCTTCAAGCGCTCGCGACGGCGCGCCGTCTCGGTGCCGTGACCTACGCTGCCGACATCCGCCCCGCTGCTGCAGAGCAGGCAACGAGCCTTGGCGCCAAGATCGTGGACACCGGTGTGACGCCCGAGCAGGCCATCGCCGAAGGCGGCTACGCAAAGCACCTCCCGCACGACGTGCTACTCCGCGAGCGCGAACTCCTTCTGCCCACGATTAAGGAGATGGACATCGTCTTCTGCTCCGCTCTTGTGCCGGGCAAAGTGGCGCCCCACATCATCACCGAAGATATGGTTAAGCAGATGAAGAAAGGCTCCGTCATCGTCGATATTTCCATCGACCAAGGCGGTAACTGCGAAATCACGCCAGCAGGCGGCAAAGAGGTCAAGCACGGCGTGATGCTCAACGGTATCAAGAATATCCCCGGGCTCCTTCCGAAGAGTTCCACCTGGATGTTTGCACAGAATATCTACAACCTCACCAAGTATCTCACCAAGGGCGGCAAGATAGAGCTGGATATGAACGACGAAATCTGCCGCTCGATCCTCGTGACGAAAGACGGCGAAGTCGTCCACGCCGGTGCCCTCGAAGCTATGTCGGGTACGGTAGAGTACTGATACCTTTCCCCCCTCACTACGATAAAAGAGGGTGCGCCGGGAGTTGCCCACACTAAAAGGAAGACAACCCTTTGGCACACCCTCGCTTTTTAGTCGATATCCCATTTCATAAATAAGACCCTACTCTCATGACCTCTCCGATCGTACTCGTCTTGGTCTTCATCGCGGCTTCGGTGGTCGGATACTTCGTGATCCGCAAGATACCGAGCCTACTGCATACCCCGCTGATGTCGGGGATGAACGCCCTCTCCGGCATTACCGTCATCGGCGCTATCCTCGTAGTGCTTGACCTGCTCCAATATCTGGATTTTGCCGAAGACCCCTTCTTGGGTGTATTCCTTAGCCAATACCGCCCGTATATTTACGCCGGTGTCATCGTGGGCGGTCTGGCGATTGTGCTCGCGATGGTGAACGTCGTGGGCGGTTTCGGCGTGACGGACAGGATGCTCCGTATGTTCTCCAAGAAAAAGAAAGGAGGCGACCAATGATGATGCTCGTTTTACACATACTGATACCAATCCTGGTCCTCATCGGACTCTGGCAGATGAGCCGTGTGCCCACGGCTGTGAAAGGCAATGAACTGAGCGTTTTTGCGATGACCCTCGCCGTCACCGTCACTCTATTGGGTGGAGAATTTTCGAGCATGCTCATCGTACTCCTCTTCCTTGTGATTGGGGGCTTTATAGGCCTCAGAATGGCGCGTAAAGTGCAGATGATACAGATGCCCCAGATGGTAGGCCTCCTCAACGGTCTCGGTGGGGGCGCGTCGATGCTCGTGGGGCTCCTCTCTTTGGTCGGCATTAAGGAAGTCAAAGTTTTGGCCTCCTACCTGATGAAATCCGGCATTGGCGAGAATGAAGTCTTTTGGGTCACGCCGTTTGAGGGCGCGACTTCGGTGCTCGCCATCGTAATCGGCGCGCTTACCCTCTCGGGTAGCCTCGTCGCGGCGGGGAAACTTCACCGTGTCCTCCCGCAGAAGCCGGTGCGTCTCTCCGGTCACAGCTTCTACGTATATACTTCGCTTCTGCTCTGTGTCGCGGCTCTGGCTCTGGTGCTGTTCTTCTTCCGCACGAATACAATGGGCTGGATTGCCCTCCTATCGGTGGTGGGCGGTCTGGCTTTCGGTATCTTCTTCACACTGAGGGTCGGGGGTGCCGATATGCCTATTACGATTTCGCTCTTGAATTCGCTCAGTGGCGTGGCAGGCGGTATCGCGGGTATGGCGATCGGGAACCTTATGCTTGTGGCTATCGGCGGAATCGTAGGTGCGTCCGGTTTGCTCCTGACGCAGATTATGTGCCGGGCTATGAACCGCAGCCTCGTGGATATCCTCCTCGGGAAAACGGCTGCACCGGCTCCTGCGAAGAAAGCCCCCGAAACCAATGCTCCGGCGGTGCCCGTGCCGGCTCCCGAGAAGCCTGAACCCAAAGACACCAACCCGCTCTTAGAGGCGAAAGACGTGATCATCGTCCCGGGCTACGGGATGGCTCTTGCACAGGCGCAGCAGCAGGTCAAACAGCTTGCCGACGCTTTTACGCGTAGGGGAGCCCGCGTGCGGTACGCGATACACCCCGTGGCGGGACGTATGCCGGGTCACATGAATGTCCTCCTCGCGGAAGCCAACGTCGACTACGACGACCTCAAAGAGATGGACCAAATCAACGGCGACTTCAAGGATGCCGACCTCGTCGTGGTGATCGGCGCCAACGACGTCCTTAACCCCGCGGCAAGAGAAGCGGAGGGTACGCCGATCTACGGTATGCCGGTGCTGAATGTGGACCAGGCCAAGCACGTCATTATCTGCAACTACGACCTTAATCCGGGTTACGCCGGGGTACCGAATCCCCTTTACGACAATACGGAAAAGGTGACGATGATGCTCGGTGACGCGAAGGAGAGCCTGCAGAAGCTCATTTCCGAACTTGCCCGAGGCGAAAAAGAGACCGCAAGTGAGACCGAAGCTCCGAGTGTGCCTCAGACTTCGCCTTTGTCCACTGCGAAAGACGTGATCATCGTCCCCGGCTACGGGATGGCTCTTGCACAGGCGCAGCAGCAGGTCAAACAGCTTGCCGACGCTTTTACGCGTAGGGGAGCCCGCGTGCGGTACGCGATACACCCCGTGGCGGGACGTATGCCGGGTCACATGAATGTCCTCCTCGCGGAAGCCAACGTCGACTACGACGACCTCAAAGAGATGGACCAAATCAACGGCGACTTCAAGGATGCCGACCTCGTCGTGGTGATCGGCGCCAACGACGTCCTTAACCCCGCGGCAAGAGAAGCGGAGGGTACGCCGATCTACGGTATGCCGGTGCTGAATGTGGACCAGGCCAAGCACGTCATTATCTGCAACTACGACCTTAATCCGGGTTACGCCGGGGTACCGAATCCCCTTTACGACAATACGGAAAAGGTGACGATGATGCTCGGTGACGCGAAGGAGAGCCTGCAGAAGCTTATTTCCGAGCTTGCCTAAGAGACAAGCACCTCTTTAATAGGGGAAATCCCCCCGGGGCAATCAAGCTCCGGGGGGATTTCCGTATAAGTGAAGACTCTTCGATCAGAGAAGTCCGAAAGGCGCGTCTTCGAGCTTCTGGTAGTAAGCCTGCGGGTGGAGGCAAGCGGGGCATACGGCGGGAGGTGTAACGCCTTCGTATACGTAACCGCACTTGCGGCACTTCCAGCGGATGGGCTTTTCGGAGGTGAAGAAGTTGCCTGCCTTTACGCGCTTAAGGAACTCCCCGTAGCAGCGAGCGTGTTCAGCTTCCGCATTGACGATGTTTTCCCACGCGAGAGCGATTTCTTCGAACCCTTCTTCGCGAGCGACGCGTGCCATCTCGGGGTAAAGTTCGGTTGCTTCTTCGAGCTCACCGGCTTGAGCTGCAGCGAGGTTTTCTTCGGTCGTGCCGATGATGCCTGCGGGGTAGGTTGCGGTGATTTCGAGGGGACCGCCTTCAAGGAACTTGAAGAAGCGCTTAGCGTGGACGCGTTCCTGCTCTGCCGTCTGGCGGAAGAAGTCTGCGATTTCGCGGTAGCCGTCTTTTTCTGCCTGTCCGGCAAAGAAGAGGTAGCGGTTGGTTGCCTGGCTTTCGCCTGCAAAGGCCTTGAGCAGGTTTTGCTCGGTCTTGGTGCCTTTTACACTTTTGCTCATAATTTGAAAATGTGCTTCTGGTGGGGTTCGGGGAATGCCGTCACCCCATAGTTTATTATTTATTCTTCATAGCAAAGATAACGATTTGGCGGTATATTTCCAAAAGAAAAATCCCCTTTTCTACCCTCACCGAGGTATAAAAAAGCTTCCGAATCCCTTAGGATCCGGAAGCCATGGTGTGTCAGAAATCGGACGACCGATTACTTGAGATGGGGGTTCATCGTGTGCCACTCTGCGACGGGAGGAATGACACCCATAGCGATGACTTGGTCACGAAGGTCAGTGAGGTGCTTGTAGGAAGCGTCGAGCTCGGCCATTTCCTTGTCGGAGCCTTTCAGTTCTTTGAGGACGGCACCGTTCTTTGTGATTTCGGTTTCGTAAGCCATCATAATGTTTTGATAGCGGTCGGTGTGTACATACACACCTGCGGGCCAACGGAAGGGTTCACCACCCATAGCGGCTCCGATCATTTCGATGGAGAGGTAAGCGGGGCTCTGGAAAGAGGAGCGTCCGCGGAGCTTGATGATGTTCGCACCGCCTTTGATTACGCGCTGGCGGAGTGCTGCCCACTCTTCGTCAGTGAGCTTGTCGCTTCCGATGAGGTCTTTGAGCGGGGTGGAGCCTACTTTGGCGTCGCCTGCGAAGACGGCCATCTGTTCGCCGTGACCGCCATAGGTGCGGCATCCGGTGACTTCGTGTTGGAGGACGCCGAAGTATTTTGCGAGCTCGCTCTGCAGGCGGGTGGAGTCGAGTGCGGCGAGGGTGGTGAGACGACCGGGTTCGATGCCCGCGTGGATGAGGCAGACGAGACCGGTGATGTCGGCGGGGTTAAAGATGATGGTGACGTGCTTTACGTCGGGGCAATACTTACGGATGTTATCGCCGAGCTCGGCAGCGATCTTGGAGTTGCCGGCCACGAGGTCTTCGCGCGTCATGCCTTCTTTGCGGGGGGCACCACCGGAGGAGACGATGTACTTGGCATCCTTGAATGCTTCTTCCACCTTGTCGGTGTAGGTGATGTTGAGGCCGTCGAAACCGCAGTGGCGGAGTTCTTCCACCACGCCTTCGAGACCGGGAAGGTATACGTCAAAGAGGCAGATGTTGGGGGTGAGGTGCATCATGGCTGCTGTCTGAGCCATATTGGAACCGATCATGCCGGCCGCACCGACGATAACGAGCTTGTCTTGAGTTACGAAGTTCATAGCAAAAATGTGCGATGATTTTATTTGTGTATATGGAAAATGATGGTGTCGTCTTTTGTCTCCCCTTTCCTACAAAGATAACGAAATAAGAAACAAGTTCCGGAGTTTTACGGAAAATTATATGTAGAAAATTTTCTTCCTTACCGGTCGCTATTCCTTGACTTATACTCAAACTCCACGAGATACGTACCGCAAAGGTCGCGAGATACTGTACCGGACTCCGGCGTGGTACGTACCGGGGAGAATGCGGGGTACAGACCGAGATTTTTTTACGCCAAGAGGTCGGGTGGCAGCGGCTCTATGGCAAGGGTGACGAAGACCTCCTGACGGTCGCCGGAGTACTTGTCTTTCTTCTTGAAAATAAAGCCCCTGAGTGCCAACGTGTCGCCCTGCGTGAGTTCGAATGGGGCGCGGGAGACGTCGAAGCTGCCTTGGTGTCCGTCGTCGGTGACGATGTAGACTTTGCCGTCGTACACCTGTGCCACGACGGCAGAGGCGACGGGGAATGCGGCGAGCGCCACTTCCTCGGCTTCGGGACGGGTGGAGAGCAGGTACTCTCTGACGCCTTTTTCGTAAAAGTGGACGTAGCTCACATAGGTGCCGGGTTCGTAATCGCCGGGCTTACCGGGCAGGTAGTGGTGGTTGCTCTTGGGGTTGATGACGTGGTACGCAAAAGCCTCGGGATTGTACCCGGTGATGAATCCGTACTCCACGGGGAAGAGGTCTCTGGGCTCCAAGTCCGTGGGCGTGGCGAGTACCGGCCTCGGGGACTTGCCGGGGCGCTCCCTGAGCGTGATGTCGTACACTTTGCCGCGGTTGTCGCCGGGGAGGATGCCGCTCTCTTTGGCGCTGATGAAAAGGAAATCGCTCTCCACCCCTTTGATCTTGAGCATTGGGACCACCGCTTTCACGGGGTACTTGGACTGGTAGGCGACGACGTCGAGTACGACCATCGGGACGGTCGGAGCATCCTTGAATATGTGGAGCATGACGGGACGCGAGAGGTCGGTGTATCGGTCTCTGTTATTTTCGTCGGCTTCGGTCCCCTCGGGGATGAGGGCGAGGAGGCGCTCGTATTCGGGGTGAAGCTCTTTCCCTTTTTCGAACGAAATCTGGGCGTATATCTTGAGCTCTCTCAGCGCCGCAGAGTAGAGCCCCTCATCGATGAGGGCTTCCGCGAAAGGCAGACGCAGGTCAAGGATGTAGTCCTGATACTCATCGGGCTCCTCTTTGAGCGCCTTGGCAAGTGCCGAGAGACGGAGCCTTTTGTCCCCCTGGAGCAGCGCATATTCGTACCACGGCCGTCCGATGTAGGGAGAGAGACCGGGGAGAAGCTCTTCGTAGAGCCGGAGCGCCTCCTCGCGGTGGTCTTCGAGGATGAGGAGGCGCGCCCGTGTCAGTTCGAGATCCGGGTCTTCCGGGAAGAGCTCTGAGGCTTTCTCGAAGAGGAATACGGTCTCGGGTGCGGGATTTTCGTGACCGAGGTCAAGGTCTTCGAGTACGAGGGAGTGCAGGGTAAGCTCACCCAAGGACTTCTGGTAGTGCTTATTCATCGGGCGCTGCCAGGCGTACTCGGTGTCGAGGTTACCCATCCCCCACCTCTCGAAGAAATCGTGTACCGAGAGCTTGCGCATATAGTCATTCTTTGCCTTGAGCACGATCTTGAGCATCTTATCGTGCAGGCGGGAGGGGCGCTCGTTTGTTAGGCGGAGGTAGATGTCGAGGGCGGTCATGAACTCTTCGACGGGGAGCATGGAGCCTTTTTGGTCCACGTAATTGGTGAGGATGCTCGCCACCTGTTCGTGCAGGCGCGGATCTATCCCCGCTTCTTCCGCGTCCCATGCTTTGAAGGCCTTGTACGCTTCGCCCAATTTGGTCCAGACTTTATACTTGTTGCGTTCCGTGCGGAGTCCTTCTGCTATCTGGGAGAGCTCTATGTAGTGGGGGACGACCTCTTTCTCCAGAGCGGACAGCGTGTCCTGTGCCATCACGGCTGTGGCACCCATATCTGGGATGATGCGCTGCATCTCCCGTAAGAGCGGCTCCGATTCACCGTTTTTGCCCTCTTTGATATTGCGGTAAACGAGATCCCGGAGGACCCAAAAGAGAGCCGATGCCGACCACTGGTTGACTTCCTGCTCCAAATCTGCCTTGGCCACGGTCAGTGCCTCGTCCAGATTGCCTGCTTGGCGGAGGTTCATTACTTCCTTAAATCCCATAATATCTCTGCTCTAAGCTTCGCTGTGTGCGTTTGATTGATTGACTTTTTGTCTTTGCTCTTATTGTTTGTGGCATCGCAACCACGCCTCGGGTCGCTTTTAAGTTAATCCGCCGTCTTTCGGCGCTTCCTTTCGGAACTTCTTTTTTGCACGTACCGGGACGATTTTCCCGGTCTGTGTCTGCGTTCTTTTTTGCCCGTACCAAAAAGACCGTCTCGGTCTGAGTGAAATGAGGGGACGCTATCGGTTGACTTAAAAAAGGAGGATGAGGGAGGATGCGGCACACGCTCTTAGGGTGCCTGTTTTACAGTCTGGCGTACTGCCGTCTCCTCTCTCGTCCTCTTTAACTATTCAGGTACTGACTGCCGTAGTCTCTTGGCTTCGGAAATCAGAAGGGGAGGTCATCCTGCCCGCCTTGTTCGCCACCGAAGGAACCGGATGTGGGCGCCTGGGGGTTTTGGGGACGCGTGTGAGGTGCGCCGTAGCCTTGGGGCGCCTGGGGTGCTTGACCGCCGAAGTTGGGTGCGCCATAGCCTGCTGCCTGGGCATCACCCTTAGTTACGAACTGGCAGCGCACGTCCGTGTACCACCGTCCGTTGTACTCGCGGCTTTCGACCGTGAAAGAGAGGTTGATGGTCTCTCCTACTTGCAGATTTGCCTGTTTGATGCGGTCTTCGCCCCAGATGTTGAAGGCAATCTTTTTGGGCCATTCTTCGAATGTCTCAAGGACATAATCTTGTTTTTGCCACTTGGTTCCGGGGTTTTTGCGGCTGTCTCCCTCTTGTAAGGGGAGTACTTGGATCACCTTGCCGGTGACTTGGAATTCGTTTGCCATCTTGTATATGGTGCGAAAGTATTGAGTGTAATAGTTGTCTCTACTTCTTCTTTCGGTAAAGGTACCAAAATTAGTTCGTAGTGCGGAGCGGGAAAGTCGGGGCAGCCTTTTGTGTGCGGCACCGTACCCTTTTTCGGGCGCAGGCGGCAGCTCCTACGGCTTCCGGCCCCACCAGCTTAAAATCTTGCCTTTGGGAAACCGACGATCTCGCGTACGGCTTCGACGGTGCCATGAGCGTGTGCGCGGGCTTTCTCTGCGCCGTCGCGGGCAACTTTTTCGAGCAGATCCGTATTCGCGGAGTAGTCGAGTATTTTTTCCCTGATGGGTGAGGTAAAGGCTACGATGTCCTCCGCAAGCTGCTTCTTGAGGTCTCCGTAGCGGATGGAGCAGTCGTTCCAAGCCGCGTCGTAGAAGTCGTACACTTCTCGGGTGGAGACGATGTCGAGGAACGTGAAGAGGTTTTGGATGACTTCGGGCTTCGCGCTGTTGGGAGCTGCGGGACCGGAGTCGGTCACGGCTTTCATCACTTTTTTCTTAATCTCCTTGGGGTCGTCACAGAGGTAGAGGGCGTTGCCTTCGCTTTTGCCCATCTTACCCGAGCCGTCGAGTCCGGGGATCTTAAGCGCTTCGGGTCCGAAGCTGAAAGACTTGGGCTCGGGGAAAAACTCCACTCCGTAGATCTGATTGAAGCGGCGGGCGAATTTCCTGGCCATCTCCATATTCTGCTCTTGGTCTTTGCCCACGGGCACCAGCTCGGCACGGTGCATCAGGATGTCGGATGCCATCAGGGTGGGGTAGGTGAGGAGGCCGGCGTTGACGTTGTCGGGCTGCTGACGGGCTTTTTCCTTGAACGTGGTAGTGCGCTCCAATTCGCCCAAGTAGGCGTTCATATTGAGGTAAAGATAGAGCTCGAGGACTTCCTTGACGTCGCTCTGTACGTAGATGGTAGCCTTGTCGGGATCCAGACCGCAGGCGAGGTACTCGGCGAGGATGGTGCGCGTGCTATTGAGGATATTGTCCGGGTGGGGATGAGTGGTGAGGGAGTGCCAGTCAGCGATGAAGAAATAGCAGTCGTATTCGTCCTGCATCTTGATGAAGCTGCGGACGGCGCCGAAGTAATTGCCGAGGTGCAGGTGTCCTGTGGGGCGTATTCCGCTCAGTACTGTTGCCTTGCTCATGTCTTTGTCTGTGTTGAAAATAGGTGTGTTTTGGTCGGTATGTGTGTCGGGAGCTAAGGGAGATACAGACCGAGAAACTTCTCCCGGTCTGTGTCTCGCTTCTTCCTCGTACCGTATCTCGAGATCTTTTTGGTCCGTACCTCTTCCGCAACCTCCTCTAAGCCTGTCTACGGGGCGGGGTACGGAGCTTTGTTTACCGAAATCGGTGGAAAGGACTCTCTTCCTCTACGGGGTGCGGCACTCGGCCGGTGTCCCCCGGGGAGGAGACCAATCAGGCTTCTTCGCCCGCTACTTCACCCTCTTCCTCCGCCGTGTCGGACGAAGTGGATGCGGCGTTTTTTATGGCTGCCTTGATTTCTTCGAGACGAGCTTCGTAGTCTTTGATATTGCTGTGGATACGGTCTTTTTGCTGCTGTACGTGGGCAAACATCGGACTATTCGTGGAGCCTTGGAAGAACCCGAGGTTGGTTTCCAATTTTCTCAGCTCCTCGTTTTGCTCGGCTATGGCCTTCTTTACCATCCGCCGCTCTTCCTGAAGAGCCTTGGTGTCGAGTGAGGTCACGTCTTTATTTAAGTCTACGGACACAGATTGTTGGGACTTCGGCGCGGTGGCGCCACGCTCGGGCTTCTGACGGTTGTCCCGGCGACCTCTGCCGCCTTCTTCGCCACGGGGGCGTCCGCCTTCTCTGCGTCCCGACGTGCCGCGTATCTCGCGGAGTGTGCCGTAGTAGAGGTTCATTACCTCGTCTTTCTTGGCATCCGGCATCGGTCCGATGGCGTCCCACTCTTCTTGGAGCTCGGCGAGCTTGGTGCCGAAGTCTTCGGGCTTCTCTTCCCAAAGAGCCTTCAGGCGCTCTGCCACGTCCCGCTTCTTTTCGAGGTTCTCGTTGCGTGCGGATTTATTGCTCTTGACGGCTTCCCTTTTTTTGCCGAAGAAGTAGTCCATAGACTGCCGGAGCTGTCTCCAGAGACGGTTGGCTTCGCCTACGTTGGCACCGAGGTTGGAGACCTCTTTCCATTCCTTTTGGATCTCGAGCATCCGGTCGGTCGTGCTGCGCCACTCTTCGCTCTCTTTGAGCTCCGCGGCTTCGGCTGCGAGGGTACGCATCTTTTCGAGCTTGGGCGTGATCTCCGCGGAGAGCTCTTTCATAAAGGTGCGGCGGCGGAGGTAAAATTCGTCCACAGCTTGGCGGAAACGGAGGTTCACGTCCCGGGTCTTGTCCTTCGGGACACGACCGGCGGACTTCCACTCTGTCCGTATCGCGTCCATATCCGTCTCGTATTTGCGCCAGGCTTCGCGCGTCTTCGGTAGTTCAATGAGCATATTCTCGAGACGCTCGATGATGCCTTTTTTCTTCTCGAAGTTCTCCTCAAACTGCCGGTGCAGCTCTTGGTGGTAGGCGTCAAACTTACGGTTCACCGTGGCGGAAGCGTCCTTAAACTCTGCCCACATCGCGTCCCGGAATTCCGGAGCCACCGGTCCTACTTCCTTCCACCTGTCGTGCAGGCTCTGGAGCTCGTGGAAGGCCTTCTCCACATCCGGCTCGTCCGCAAGTTCTTTGGCACGGGCGATGAAGCCCTCTTTTTCGCGACGGTTGTGGCGGTAGTCCTCTTCCATCGCTTCTTTTTCGAGCTTATTTTGATGGTAAAATTGGTCGTTGAGCTTGGCGTAGCGGTCGAGGACGCTCGTGCGGTTATTTTCGGGCACGGGACCGATTTCGCGCCATCGGGCGACGATGTTGTTGCGCTCGTTGCGCACCTTGAAGAAGTCGCCTGTGGAGTTCAGCGTCTCTTCGAGCTTGACGAGAAGCTCTTCCTTGAGCCTGAGGTTCTCTTCGCGTTCCTTCTTTTCTTTCTCTTTGAGATCGTTCTTGAGCTGCTGATAGCGGGTGCGGAGATTGATGTAGGCGATCTGGAGCTCTTCGTTTTCGGAAGAGGCTTCCGGGATAGCGGCCTCGGCGGACTCTTCGTCCTCCTCGTCCTCGGTGTCGTCTGTCTCGTCCGTCGGTGTCGCGCTGCGCTCCACGAGGTTCTTAAGCCGGTTCATAAAAGCAGTCTCGGGGAGTCTCTCGGCGGTTATTTCGGCGTCGAGGTACTCAAGGAGTTCGGATGCAGACATCCCGTAGACACGCGTTTTCAGCTCAAGTCTCTCGGCTTCGGGGTCAGGGGTCGGGGTCTCTTCCGCCACGGGGGCTTCGGTGGCGGTTATGTCCTTATTTTCTTCGCCTGTCGGCTTTTCTTCCGGAAAAATGTTCTCGTTATTTTCAATCATGGCTTCGCGGATCTCAAACAATTTCTCACCCGTTATGCCGTTGGCGGCTTTCGGGAACTTAAAGATACCACTTTTATTCTAATTGGAAGTTAAATCTCCCGCCCCTTAGTTAGCAGTTAGTAGTGATGTCTGACCTTGTCCGACGAAGTCTGACCCTGTCCGACGAAGTCTGACCCTGTCCGAC
>JASBZK010000042.1 GCA_029983505.1 Porphyromonas sp. | reverse complement strand
TGTCCGACGAAGTCTGACCCTGTCCGACGAAGTCTGACCCTGTCCGACCAACTGCCTTGGGGCTTCTGCGCTCAGTGCTTGAACCGGGTGGCGAGTCCCCCGGTGGAAGTCTCTTTGTAGAGGGAGGGCAGATCGTGTCCCGTCTGCTTCATGACGTCGACCACTTCGTCGAAGGAGACGCGGTGGAAGCCGTCCGAGAATGTGGCGTAGCTATTCGAGTCGAGGGCGCGTGCGGCGGCAAAAGCGTTGCGCTCCATACAGGGGATCTGGACGAGTCCGCCCACGGGGTCGCAGGTGAGTCCGAGGTGGTGCTCCAGTCCCATCTCCGCCGCATACTCGATCTGGTTGAGGCTCCCGCCGAAGAGCTGGTTTGCCGCGGCTGCGGCCATAGAGCAGGCTACGCCCACTTCGCCCTGGCACCCCACTTCGGCGCCCGAGATAGAGGCATTGGAGCGGGCGATGTCCCCAAAGAGACCCGCAGTGGCAAGGGCTCGGAGAATCATTTTGTCGGGGAAGTCGCGCGAAGTCTTGAGGTGGTAGAGTACGGCAGGTACCACACCGCTCGAGCCGCAGGTGGGTGCCGTCGAGACGATGCCGCCACAGGCGTTTTCTTCGGCAACGGCGAGGGCGTAGGCGTAGACTTTGCCGCGGGATTGGACGTTCATGGTGTATGTAGAGGCTCTGAAGAGGTATTCCCCTGCTTTTCTCCTCAGATTAAGTCCGCCGGGGATTGTCCCTTCGGTCTCCAAGCCCCTACGGACGGCGGCCTGCATAACGCCCCACACTTCTGCCAGATAATCCCAGAGATCCGCCTCTTCGTGCTGCTCGACATACTCCCAAAAGATGAGCCTATTAAGGAAACAGTACTCCATAATCTCCGTGATGGTGGAGAAGGGGTAGACGTCGCGGGTTTTGCGCTCATCAAACTCCTCGTTGGCGAGGGCGCCGCCTCCCACGCTGTAGACCTCCCACTCGTCGAGGATTTCGCCTTGGGCGCCGAGCGCTTCGTACTTCATACCGTTGGTGTGAAAGAGGGGAACGATGCGGGGCTCCCACACGATTTCGGTGGGGGCTTCGGGCTCCAAGACTTCGAGGATGGCCCGATCCGTAAGGTGACCTCGTCCCGTGGCGGCAAGGGCTCCGTAGAGGTGGACGCGGAGAGCCGTGAAGGGAAGTCCCCGCGTCCGAATCCGGTCGAGAAACATCTCGGCCGCGCGTTTGGGTCCCATAGTGTGGCTCGAAGAAGGGCCTTTGCCGATTTTGTAAATAGACTTGATACTTTCCATCTCTCTGAGGGGGTGTGCCGTTTTTTGGGGGGATAATGAATCTCGCAGTAATCTCTTGGTACAAAGATACCTTTTTAATACCGTAGAAAAAGAGGCTCCGACCTTGAATCCAAAGTCGGAGCCTCATGGCTTTTAGTTTATCCGAAAGCGATTACTTTTCGTCCGGTCTGTCGGAAGTGGCGTCAAGGGTGTGCTCGTCTGCCTTGCTGTAGTCCATCGCAAGGAAGCGTTGGTACTTCTTGAGGCGATACTGAGCGTCTTCCTTGGCAGCGGCGAAGAGTTCCTTTGCTTCTTCGGGGAACTGCTTTTTGAGCGAAGTGTAGCGCACTTCTCCGGAGAGGAAGTCTTCGAACTTGGACCAATCCGGCTCCTTGGAGTCGAGCTGGAAGGGGTTCTTGCCCTCCGCTTCGAGACGGGGATCCCATCTCCAGAGGTGCCAGTAACCGCACTCTACGGCTCTCTTTTCTTCCTCCTGAGAGTGACCCATACCGGCGCGGAGACCGTGCTCGATACAGGGCGAGTAAGCGATGATGAGCGAAGGTCCGTCAAACTCTTCTGCCTCACGGAAGGCCTTCAGGCACTGAGCCTGGTTAGCGCCCATGGCGACCTGAGCCACATAAACGTAGCCATAGGAAGCGGCCATAAAGCCGAGGTCTTTTTTGCGGATACGGCGACCTGCGGCAGCAAACTTGGCCACTGCGGCTCTCGGAGTAGACTTCGAGGACTGACCGCCCGTATTGGAGTAGACTTCGGTGTCGAGGACGAGGATATTGACGTTTTCGCCCGATGCCACGACGTGGTCGAGACCGCCGTAACCGATGTCGTAAGCCCATCCGTCACCACCGATGATCCACTGTGAGCGGCGGGTGAGGTAGTGTTCAAGCTCGGCAACTGCCTTGGCACCTGCGCTCTTGTCTCTTTTGACTTCGGCGATGATTTCGTCCGCTACCTTACGGGACGCATCAAGGTCTTCTTTGACTTCAAGCCATTTGACCATCAGACCGCGGAGGTCGGCGCCGGCTTCGAACTTGCCTTCGACGATTTCTTCGGCGAAGCGTATGAGGCGGCCGCGGAGCTTGGTGTAGGCGATGTACATCCCCATACCGTACTCGGCGTTGTCCTCGAAGAGGGAGTTTGCCCACGCCGGACCGTGTCCTTCGGCGTTTTTGGTGTAAGGCGTGTTGGGCGCAGAGCCGGAGTAGATGGAGGAGCACCCTGTGGTGTTGGCCACTACTTCATTTGCGCCGAAGAGCTGGGAGAGGAGCTTCACGTAGGGCGTCTCACCGCAGCCGGGACACGCTCCGGAGAATTCGAAGAGCGGCTGGGCGAACTGGGAGTTCTTCACATTCGCACGGACATTGACGAGGTGCGCCTTATTGGTGACCGTCTTACGGGAGTAGTCCCAGAGGGGCTGCTGCTCCGTTTGGGTCGTGAGGGGCTTCATAGTGAGCGCCTTGCCATTCTTATTGCCCGGGCAGACGTCCGCACAGTTCCCGCAGCCCATACAGTCGAGGACATCGACCTGGATGCGGAATTGGAGTCCCTTGAGGTCGCGGCCGATGGCATCGAGGGTGTTGTACCCTTCGGGAGCGTTTGCCTTCTCTTGGTCGTCGAGGACGAAAGGACGGATGGTAGCGTGAGGGCAGACATAAGCGCACTGGTTGCACTGGATGCAGTTCTCGGAGTTCCATTCGGGAACCATCACGGCCACGCCGCGCTTCTCCGAGTCGGCGGTGCCGTTCTCAAACGTACCGTCTTCGTAACCGGTGAAGGCGCTCACGGGGATGGAGTCACCGTTCTGAGCATTCACGACGCGGACGATGCTCGAGACAAAAGGCGTGTCATCGGCGTGGAGCTCTCTCTCGTCGTCGGGGAGGTTTGCCCAAGAGGGATCTACGGGTACCTCTTCGACGTCTCCGCCCTTGTCTACGGCGAGGTAGTTTTTGTTGACCACATCTTCGCCCTTTTTACCGTAGCTCTTGACGATGAAGTGCTTCATCTCTTCGACGGCTTGGTCGTAGGGGATGATGTCGGCGATCTTGAAGAAAGCGGACTGCAGGATCGTATTGGTGCGGTTGCCCATACCGATTTCCTGAGCAATCTTTGTCGCGTTGATGATGAAGAAGCGGCATTCTTTCTTGGCGAGGTCGCGCTTAATCTTATTCGGGAGGTGGTTTACGACCTCGTCTTTGTCCCAAAGCGAATTGAGGAGGAAGGTACCGCCCTTGCGAATCCCTTTCGTCATATCGTAGAGGCGGAGGTACGCGGGTACGTGGCAAGCGACGAAGTTGGGGTTATTGACGTAGTAGGTGGAGCGTATGGGCGAGTCGCCGAAACGGAGGTGCGAGCAGGTGAAGCCCCCGGACTTCTTGGAGTCGTACTGGAAGTAAGCCTGGCAGTACTTATCGGTCGTTTCGCCGATGATCTTGATGGAGTTTTTGTTCGCGCCCACGGTACCGTCGGATCCGAACCCAAAGAACTTCGCTTCCACCAGACCGTTATTGACTTCGAAGTCGTCGTCGAGGGGCAGGGAAGTAAAGGTTACGTCGTCGATGATGCCGATGGTGAAGTTGTTTTTGGGCTCCGGCATCTTGAGGTTGTCGAAGACGGCCAGGAGCTGCTTCGGATCCACGTCCTTGGAAGAAAGTCCGTAGCGACCGCCCACGATGAAGGGGGCGTTCTCTACGCCGTAGAATGCGGTCTTGACGTCTTTGTAGAGGGGCTCACCGTCGGCGCCGTGTTCCTTGGTACGGTCGAGGACTGCGATTCTCTTGACCGTCTTAGGCAGCGCGGAGAGGAAATGTTTTGCGGAGAATGGGCGATAGAGGTGCACGGAGAGGACGCCGACCTTGCTGCCTTCCTTGAGGAGGTCGTCGATGACTTCGCGTGCGGCTTCGCATACGGACCCCATGGCGATGATCACTTCTTCGGCGTCTTCGGAGCCGTAGTAATCAAAGAGGTGGTATTGGCATCCCGTGATCTTGGCGATTTCGTCCATATAGTGTTGGACGAGCTCGGGGATGTCTTGGTAGAAAGTGTTGCCCGCTTCCATCTGTTGGAAATAGATGTCGCCGTTTTGGGCGGTACCGCGGGTGACGGGCGTGTCGGAGTTGAGGGCTCTCTTGCGGAAGGCACTGACCGCTTCCCAGTCCACGAGGGGACGGAGGTCTTCCATATCGATGGACTCGATCTTCTGGATCTCATGGGAGGTACGGAAGCCGTCGAAGAAGTGGATGAAAGGCACGCGGCTCTTGATCGTGGCGAGGTGTGCCACGGGAGCGAGGTCCATCACTTCCTGTACGGAGCCTGTGGAGAGCATGGCGAAGCCGGTCTGGCGGGCTGCCATCACGTCCTGGTGGTCTCCGAAGATGGAGAGGGCGTGACGGGCGATGGCACGAGCGGCGATGTGGAAGACGGTGGGGAGAAATTCGCCCGCAATCTTGTACATATTGGGGATCATCAGGAGGAGACCCTGCGATGCCGTGAACGTAGACGTGAGGGCTCCGGCTTGCAGAGAGCCGTGTACGGCGCCGGCGGCACCTGCTTCACTCTGCATTTCCTGTACGCGGACGGGTTCGCCGAAGAGGTTCTTGCGACCGTTGGCTGCCCATTCGTCCACGAGCTCGGCCATAGTGGAGGACGGCGTGATGGGGTAGATGGCTGCCACTTCGCTGAACATATAGGCCACGGTGGCTGCCGCGGTGTTCCCGTCACATGTGATGAATTTCTTTTCTTTACTCATAAGAGTGATGTAAGGGATAGAAAAAGTAGTTGTATGTTTAGTCGTTTATTTCGTGTGGATAGGTGAAGGGAGGCTTGCGCTCTCTCCTTAGTCAGTACAAAAAGCCGAAGAGCCACAGCGGAATCTCCCCTTCGCCCGTCATCCCGGCTTTGTCGGTCACGATGCAGGTGTCGGGTGAAGCGTCCGGCTTGCGGAGTTCGGCGTTTTCAAAAAGCAGGGTCTTTTGCCCGCCGAGGACAAAGGCAGAGGTTCCCTTTACGGATGCGTCCGCCGTCACGGTGGCTCCGATCCCCCTGAGGTGGGAGAGGAGGAAAGAGATCCGTGCCATCTGGTCGTCGGAGCTCTCGAGGGTGAGGGCGCTGAGGATGCCGGGGTTTCCGATAAAGATGCCGTCCGGCTTCTTGGTGCCTTCCGCCTCTTCGCTCTTGTAGACCGGATAGATGAGACCTGCATCGCTGAGGTAATGGAGGTAATTCATCACCGTGGCACGGGAGATGCCGAGCTCATCGCTGAGGCGGGAGATGTTTTGCTTGGGGGTGTCTGTGGTGCTTGCTATCGTGTAGAGCAGCTTTCGGAGCTTGGGGAGGTACCCGGGTCCGATCTGGCGGATGTAGACCACGTCTACTTCGAGGAGCATATTGAGGTGCTTGATGAGCTCGTCTTCGCTCCGGGAGGTGTCTCCCTTTTCCGGGTCTGCGGCAGAGGGGTAATAACCGCCTCCGTAGAGGTACCCGCCCAGATCTTCGTATGGGGAGACCGCTTGACGGACCTTGGAGATGCACTCTTTCGGCGTGTCCAGGATTTCGCTGAGCGTGAAGGGCTCAAGGTGCAGACCTCTGCGGAGGTTGAGGTACTCCCTGAATGAAAACCCCTTCAACTCGTATACCGCCACTTCACCGCCGAGCAGCCCGAAGTCCGAGCTCTCCGTCATAACGGACGACGTGGTGAAGATGATCCGAAGCTCCGTGAAGTCCCTGTGGATCTCCCGAAGCTCTTTCTCCCAATGCGGGTACTTGTAGATTTGATCCAAAAGAAGCACTTCGCCCCCTTCCTCTCTGACGAAGTCTGCCGCAAAGGCATAGAGGGTACTCACGGAGAAATAGAAGTAATTCAGAGACGCATACAGGCACTTCTTGC
Source organism: Porphyromonas sp. (assembly GCA_029983505.1). GTDB lineage: Bacteria > Bacteroidota > Bacteroidia > Bacteroidales > Porphyromonadaceae > Porphyromonas_A. The sequence continues at coordinate 9,082 of JASBZK010000042.1, read as the reverse complement.
CTGCACACTTCTCCTCCGCGTAGTCGAGCAAAAAGCGTGTCTTGCCGATGCCCCGCTCTCCGCGGATGCACACAAGCCTCTTCCCGGGGTCTATCTCATCCATAAGCCCGCGCCGGACAAAACAGTCCGAGGGCTTATTTTCGAGCATCTGCCCGTATATCCTGAAGAATGCTTTCATCGGAAAAAGGTGTAGTAAGTAGCTGTTTGACCGACACGACTTGACGCCGCTCTCGCTTTCTATAAGTGTGGAAAAAAGAGAAGAAGAGTCGCCTCTGAGGGACTTTGAGTGGCGAATTGCGGAACTAATTCCTTAAATGTTCGAACCCCTAAAGGGGCATTTATCTCAAAAACAACTCATCCGTCTCCATTCTGCCGTCAAAGATAATAAGAATTCCTCTGTTTTGCAAACCGGACATTACAAAATTACGGATTTTGATCGGTAATCCGGCGAGGTACGGGCCAAAAAACTTTTTTCGCACGTACCCACACGGCGACGAGACACGGACCGGGAAAATCGTCCCGGTACGTGCAAAAACGGGGTGTGGAAGTGTGGGGTTTCAGTCGCCGAAAAGTGCCGAGAGGACATCCGGACTGCGAAGGTCCCTGACGGAAGGAAAGTGGTGCGAGAGGTAGCGGGTGAGGAAGCCGAGAAACGCCTTCCGCGTCTCCCGCGTGAGGGGATACCGGTACGGATCCGGCGCCGTGATCATCCCGATGAGCGTCGCACTGCTCTCGGCATCTGCTCTTTGGGCGGCGTTCTGTGCCGGAAAAAATCGTCCTTCCTCGAAATTGAGGACATAACCCTGCCGGTAGCTCTCAAGGACAGGCAGGATGCCGAGTGTCGGCAGAAGCTTGAGGAGGAAGACGAGGTGAAAATTCGCCAGCTCACTCGTCGAGAGTCCGTCCATAGCTGCTATTTCGTCCTTCAGAAGGGCGAAGAGCGCCTCATCCGGCTCTTCATTCCGAAGGAGGCGGAAAAGCACTTCGGTGAGGAAAAGCGTTACGGCGTTGCCCACAGGGTCGGTGCTGACGCAAGAGGGGCAGGCGACGAGGCGGGCTTCCCAAGGGGTCTGTATCTCTTTCTTGGGGCGGAAGTCGAGGGTGACGGAGAGAAGCGAGAAGGGGGTGAAAAAAGGGCGCGTACCGCCCGCCTTACGGCGAGAGGTGCGCGCCACTTTGAGGGGTAGAGGTCCAAAAGCCCGGCTGTAGGTATGCACGATGGCTGCGGTATCGGAGTACCGCACGGCGTCGAGGACTATGAGCTCGGTCTCTTGGAGCATAGCCCGCTTACAGTTGCTCGAGGGACTTGGTGAGGAACTTGTAGGTCTTTTGGACCGTGGAGATCTGTACTTTTTCGTCCGGAGAGTGGGGGTGGAGGATCGTGGGACCGAAGGAGATCATCTGCATATTGGGCATCACGCCTTGGATGATACCGCATTCGAGACCGGCGTGCATCACTTTGACGTCGGGCTTATTGCCAAACTCTTTGGCATAGATGTCCTGCATCACTTCGAGGACGTGGGAGTGTGCGTCGGGTTGCCATCCGCTGTAGTCTGCATCCAGTTCCACCTTGGCGCCGATGAGTTCGAAAACCGAAGAGATGGAGGAGGCTACCATCTCCTTGCGGGAGTCGCTGGACGAGCGGGTGAGGAAAGAAACGGCGAGCTTACCTGCTCCGAAACGTATGGAGGCGAGGTTAGAGGAGGCTTCTACCGTGTCGGGGAAGTCGACGAGGTAGGTGATGACGCCGTTCTGTACCGCTTCGATGGCGTTGATGACGGCGTCGCGTACCTCTTCGGGGATGACGGTCTTAGGGGCTTCGGAGAGGCGTTCGCAGCCGAAAGTGATCGGATTTTCGATGCCTTTGTACTCCTTATTATAGAGGTCTTGGTAGTCGGCCACGAAGGAGGTGAAGTCTTCGAGCTCGTCTTCGGCGAGCATCACCACGCAGCTTGCTTCGCGCGGGATGGCGTTGCGGAGCGAGCCGCCTTCCATACTTGCGAGGTCCATATCGAAAGCTTCGACCGCTTTTTTGAGGAAACGGAAGATGAGCTTATTGGCGTTGGCGCGTCCGAGGTGGATGTCCACGCCGGAGTGACCGCCCTTGAGTCCCTTGACGAAGACGCGCACGGGGATGTCTCCGTCGAGCGCTTCGGTATTGTCCTCATACTCGAGGGATACATTGATGTCGACGCCGCCGGCGCAGCCTATATAGAGCTGTCCTTCGAGTTCGGAGTCGAGGTTGAGGAGGATGTCGCCTTTGGAGAAACCGGGTTTGAGGCCGAAAGCGCCGACCATACCCACTTCTTCGTCCATCGTGACGAGAAGCTCAAGGGGACCGTGCTTGAGGGTATCGTCCGCCATGACGGCAAGCCCCATAGCTACGCCGATGCCGTTGTCGGCGCCGAGGGTGGTCTGGTCTGCGTGTACCCAGTCGCCGTCCACGACGGTCGTGATGGGGTCTTTCTCGAAGTCGTGCTTCTTGTCGCTATTCGCCTGCGGCACCATATCGCAGTGTCCCTGCATGGTGATGGTGGGGCGGTTTTCGTAGCCGGGGGTGGCGGGTTTGCGGATGAGGACGTTGCCGACTTCGTCCTGATGGGTCTCCAGACCGAGCTTCTCGCCGGCGGCTTTCACGTAAGCGGCAGCGGCAGCGGCATGAAACGTGGGTCTCGGTATCTGCGTAAGGTCGTAGAAGTAGCTCCAGACAGAGGAGGGAGCGAGCTCTTTGATGGATTGTGCCATGATGATGTATGGTTTTTGGGGGGATATGGTGTTTGAAAGTTTGTTCTTCTGCGAAGTTAATTATTTTCCCCCTTTTCCCCAAATGTGCCCTCGATTTGGTACGTACCGGGGACTTCTTCCCGGTACGTGTCCGGAGAAGGCCGGGGTACGTGTCTCGTCTTCTCCTCGGTCTGTATCTCGTTTCTCCGGACGTCCGTATCGGGATGACCCTTTGGGACACTTTCATTTTCTTCGTATCTTTGGAATGGGAAGAGGGCGCCCGCCTGTGGTGCGCTCTCCGGCTTCCCGACCTCCAAAATTCCCCGCCTTCTGATGGACTGGATACCTTTCGACATAGTCGACTTTATAGACATCGTGCTTTTCGGACTCCTGCTCTACGCGCTCTACAGGACGCTTCGGAGCAGTTCGAGCACCAACCTCCTTTTCGGCATCGTGGCTCTTGTCGTCGCGTGGGTCGTCGCTTCGCCCCTTCTGCACATGAGGGTGATGGGACGCGTGATGGACGCGGTGATGGGTGCGGGGCTGCTCGTCCTCATCATCCTCTTTCAAGACGACATCCGCCGCTTCCTCAATATGCTGGGGTCGGGTAATAGGTGGCTTAATTTCCTCAACTTTTTTCAGGGCAAAGACAAGTGGCAGAGCGACACGGAGGAGGCTTCTTTTATCGCCGTGCTTACCTTTGCCTGCACCAGTATGGCCAAGAAAAAGACCGGCGCACTCATCGTCCTCGAAGGCAAAATGAGCCTCGAAGGCGTGATGCACACCGGCGAGAGGATAGACGCGGAAGTGAACTCCCGCCTCATCGAAAACATCTTCTTCAAAAACTCCCCCCTCCACGACGGCGCCATGATTATCTCCAAACACCGCATCGCCGCTGCAGGGTGCATCCTCCCCGTGGCTCAGGACAGTTCCCTGCCGAAAGAGATGGGACTCCGCCACCGGTCCGGCCTCGGTATGAGCGAACAGTCGGACGCCCGAATCATTATCGTCAGCGAAGAGCGCGGCGAGATCTCCGTGGCGTACAAAAACGAAATCGTGGCGGACGTCGACTCCGAACAGCTCCAGACTTTCCTCTCCTCTTCCTTCAAGAGCATGAGCGAGGTGGGTACCGTGGTCAATAAAGCCGCACACAAAATCGACTGAAAGACATGAGACCCGAAGAGATGACCCCCCCGGCGCTGCTCAAAGCGCTCATCGGGTGCGTCAAAGGATACACCCCCCTCCAAATCCATTTCCTCCTCTCCGTACTAAGGAAGTACGCCCGCGTTACCGACGAAGGGATTTGGAAACTCAGAGTCACGGCCGCTCTCGTGATCGTAAAAGAGGTGGGCTTGCAGCAGAGCTCCGTCTTTGCCCACCTGATGGAGCAACCCGTCCTCAAAGGGGTCGTCACTAAGGAAGAGGTCAGAGACAAGTTTGGCGAAGAGACGGCCGAGCTCCTCGCCCATCTCCTCCGCGTCGCGGATCTCTACGAGTCCTCGCCCGTCGTTACGACAGAGAACTTCGACCACTTCCTCCTATCCATCGCCGAAGACGTGCGCGTCGTCCTCATCCTCCTCGGTCGTCGCCTGAACCTCCTCAGGCAGTGCGAGACCTATCTCTCGGAGGATGACCGCGTCAAGCTCGCCATAGAGTGCTCCTACCTCCACGCCCCTATCGCGCACCGCCTCGGGCTCTACGTACTTAAGAGCGAGATGGAGGATCTCGCGCTCAAATACACCGATCCCGAGACCTACGATTTCATTACCGCAAAGCTCCGCGACTCTAAGGAGGCGAGGGATGCGTATGTGCGGGCGTTCATAGACCCCGTGCGGAAGCGGCTCGACGGTCTGGGTCTGACCTACACGATCAAGGGACGCACTAAGTCGATCTCCTCCATCTCCAACAAACTCAAGAAAAAGAAACTGCCTTTCGAGGAAATCTACGACATCTTCGCCATCCGTGTCGTCTTGGATGTCCCGCTCGAAGAGGAGCGCCCGCGGTGCTGGCAGGTATACTCCGTCATCACCGATATGTACCAGCCGAATCCCGAGCGTATGAAGGACTGGATCTCCATCCCCAAGTCGAACGGCTACGAGTCCTTGCACATTACCGTGATGGGACCGGAAAAGAGGTGGGTTGAGGTGCAGATACGGACCCGCCGCATGGACGAAGTCGCGGAGCGCGGACTCGCCGCCCACTGGAGGTACAAAGGCATCCGGTCGGAGAGCGGATTGGACGAGTTTATGACCAACGTCCGCGCCCTGCTCGAAAATAAAGAGGGCGAGAAGCGGGAGGACGTGATCGCCGACTTCCGTATGTCCCTCTACGACGAGGAGATCTACGTCTTCACCCCGAAGGGCGAGCTGAGGAAGCTCCCCAAGGGCGCCACGGTTCTCGACTTCGCCTACGCCATCCACAGCCGTGTGGGCTCGCAAACCGTCTCTGCCAAAGTCAACGGCATCAATGTCTCCATCAAGCAGGAACTCAAAAACGGAGACACCGTGGAGATCCTGACCTCCAAAAACCAGCAACCGAAGCCGGACTGGCTCAACTTTGTGCTCACCGGTCGCGCCCGCTCGAAGATCAAAGCCGCCCTCCGTGCCCAAAACGAGGAAGTGATCCGGATGGTTCGCGAAGAGATGCTGCGCCGGTTCAAGAACCGTAAGATGCCCTTCGAGGAGGGCGACTTCGGCAAGTTTGCGAAAAAACTCGGCTTCAACCGCCTTTCCGCCTTTTACCTCTCCATCCACAACGGCCGCACAGACCTCAATGCCGTCCTTGACCGCTACAAAGCAGAGCTTGAGGAGAAAGCCAAGGGCGAAACGACGCCCCACGAGACGGTCTCGGCGAACCGGTATGCCACGGAGACGCTCCCCGAGAAGATTGCCCACGACAAAGGCGGCGAAGTCCTCAAGATAGACAAAAACCTCTCCGGCATCGCCTACCAGTTTGCCAAGTGCTGTAACCCCATCTACGGCGACAAAATCTTCGCTTTCACTTCCTCCAAGGGGATGAAGATTCACCGTATGGACTGCCCGAATGCCCACGAACTCTTCAGCCGCTTCGGCTATCGTGTCCTTCAGGCCGAGTGGGTCACGAGCTCCGAGAAAAAAGGCTACGAAGTCGCCCTCCGCGTCGTCGGCCTCGATGATGTCTCGGTCGTCAACAACATCTCCAGCCAGATCTCGTCGGAGAAAGAGGTGACGCTCCGAAGCTTCAGGGTCGACTCCAATGACGGCCTCTTCGTGGGCTACTTCTATGTCTATGTGAAAAACGCAGGCACCCTCACGACGCTCATCAAAAAGATAAGGGACGCCAAAGGGGTCAAGCAGGTGACGCGCCTCAATTAAGCCTCCGGTCCCGCCATCGGGGAGATACAGACCGAGACGATCGCGAGATACAGGCCAAAAAAGTAACGAGACCCGTACCGGGCTCTTGGTCTCGGTACGTACCCCGTCAAGGGGCGTCTCCAATTAGACAAAAGTCCTATCTCCTCAGCTGAAACGCCTCGGGTAGCGGAATAGGACGGCGAGCAGCCCCGCGATGCCGAGCGCAAAAGAGTAGTAGAGGTTGGGGATGATGACGACCGGGCTGACCCCCGCAAGTCCCGACGCGATGAGCATCTGGGCGCCATAGGGGAGCAGCCCTTGGATGCAGCACGAAAAGGTGTCCAAAAGGCTTGCCGCTTTGCGGCTGTCCACCCCGTAGCGCTTCGAGATTTGCTTCGTCACGCCTCCCACCGTCAGTATCGCGACGGTGTTATTGGCGGTGCAGACGTTTACGAGGGACACCAGTCCCGCGATGGAGAGCTCGGCTCCGCGTTTGCCGCGGATGTACTTCGAGAGGATGCGGATAATGTAGTCGATGCCGCCATTGGCCCGAATGATTTCCAAAAGCCCGCCCGCCAGCATGGTCACGATGATGAGTTCGCTCATGCCGAGGATGCCCGTACTCATGGCATCAAACCACCCGAGGAGGTCATACGATCCTTGGGCAATCCCGATTAAGCCCGACAGGAAGAGCCCGAGGGTGAGTACCCCGAGGACGTTAATCCCGAGGATGGCCGTGACGAGAACCGCGATGTAGGGCAGGACTTTCACGAGGTCTATCCCGCCCCTACTTTGGTACTCGAAAGCGTAGTCTTTGCCCATCCATACGTAAAGGGCAAGGACGATGACCGCCGCGGGGATGACGATGAAGGAATTGACCCGGAACTTGTCCTTCATCTCCACATTTTGCGTCCCTGTCGCGGCAATCGTGGTGTCCGAGATAAAGGAGAGGTTGTCCCCGAAGAAAGAGCCTCCCGCGACTACGGCCGTGACAAGAGGCACGCTGATGCCCGAGGCGTCGCCGAGCTGAGCCGCCACAGGCACGAGTGCCACTATAGTGCCCACGCTTGTCCCTATGGAGAGAGAGATGAAGCAGGCTGCGATGAAGAGCCCGGGCAGTACCATCCCCGGAGGCAGCACCCTCAGCGTGAGGTCCACTGCCGCGTCAATGCTGCCCATGGCTTTGGCGGAAGAGGCAAAGGCGCCCGCGAGGACGAAGATCCAGAGCATAAGCATCATATTCTTCGTCCCTGCCCCCTTGCTGAATGCCCTGATGCGGCGGCTGAGGGAGACCCCTTTGGTGATGGTCACGGAGTAGATGCCTGCGAGGAGGAACGCGACCGTGATGGGCGCTTTCGTAAAGTCACGGGCAAGGAGGGCGGTGCCGAGGTAGACCAAAAGGAAGACTAAGAGGGGACTGAGCGCCGCAAGCCCCCTGCGGTGCGTGATGTGAGGCGTGGTGCCGCTTTCGGATGGGGTCAGAGCCTCGAAAAAATAGGGTGAGGAGCCGTCTTCGATTCGCTCCTCCGAAGGATGTTGTTCGCTCATGGGGTGAGGTCCGGATGTTTGGATTGTGAAGAAGTCAGTCCCCGATCCTCCTATTTGGGAGCTACGACTTCAAAGCGTTACAATTTGTAACGGTTTCGTTTTCCTCTTTTTTTATTCTATATTACAGAGAGAGGGGGTATGGGCCGGGGAGGAAGCGAGATACGGACCGAAAAAGTAACGAGACCCGTACCGGGACGATCGCGAGACACGGACCGAAAATTTCTGCCCTTTCGGAGTTACTCCAGCTCGGAGAGCTCGAGCCAGCGCATCTCCTTCTCCTCCTGCTCTTCCTTCAGCCTGCCATACGCCTCTCCGGCTTCGACGAGGTCGGAGGGAGAGAGGGTGCCGGAGTTCATTTTCTCCGAGAGCTCTTGCAGCTGCTTTTCGATCTCGGGGAGGTTTTCTTCGAGGGCTTCAAACTCCTTTTGTTCCTTGTAGGTTCTTTTCTTTTTCCGCTCGACGGGGCGGTCGTTTTTCGGCAGCTCTTTCGGCTTCTTCGTCTCTTCCGTTTTGGCTCTTGCAGCCTCTTCTTTCTGCATCAGCCGGTAGTCCGTATAGTTGCCGGGGAAGTCCGATATGAGCCCGTCACCGGTGAGGACGAAGAGATGACGGGCAAGCCGGTCCATAAAAAAACGGTCGTGCGAGACGATGAGGAGACAGCCGTTGAAGGTGTCGAGGTAATCTTCCAGTACCTGAATCGTGGGGATGTCGAGGTCGTTGGTGGGTTCGTCCAGTACGAGAAAATTGGGGTTTTCCATAAGGACTTCGCACAGCTGTAGGCGCCGTCTCTCTCCTCCGGAGAGCTTCTCCACATAGTCTTGCTGGCGCTTGGGGGGAAAGAGGAAGCGGGTGAGGAACTGCATCGCGGTCATGGTGCCGCCCCCGCCGAGGGTGATGCGCTCGTGCTTCTCGGTGATGACTTCGATGACTTTTTTATCGGGCGGGTACGCTTTCGCCTCTTGGGAGAAGTAACCGAAACGCACCGTCTCGCCGATTTCGATGCTCCCGCCCGTGGGCTCCGTCTTGCCCATAATCAGCTTGACGAGGGTCGTCTTTCCCGCGCCGTTGGGTCCGATGATGCCGACGTGGTCTCTCCGGGCAAAGTCGTAGGTGAAGTCCTTGATGACCTCTTTTTTGCCAAAGGACTTCGAGACGTGGCGGGCGGCGAAAATCTTCTTGCCGATGTAGACGTCGGAGGCTTCGAGGTCGGGTCCCGTGTGGTCGTTGATGATCCTGAGCTTGGATTCCGTATCGTGAAAGGCATCCTTGCGGTACTTGGCTTTTCCGGAGCGGGCTTGGGGCGTAGAGCGCATCCACTCCAGCTCTCTGCTGTAAATGTTTCTCAGAGTCTGCTGCTCGGCGCGGAGCATCTCAAGTCTCTCGGCGCGCTTCTCCGTGTAGTAGCTGTAGTTCCCTTCGTAGACGAAGAGAGACCCCTCATCGAGTTCAAAAATGGTATCGCACACGGAGTCGAGGAA
>JASBZK010000041.1 GCA_029983505.1 Porphyromonas sp. | reverse complement strand
AGAGGTCGTATGATATTCTGTTTAAGTAGCGATTTTATATTCTGCTGAAATACAGAGAATTGATATTGCGTGATGTTCTGCGATTTTCAAGGTTTTGGAGCCCCCGCTTCCGCAGTAAAGGGCGTAAATCATCCAGGCTGATGATTTACGCCCTTACTGCATCCCAATACTACAACCAGCTATATCGCAATTGTTTACACTGTATGAGCATCTCAGGAAAAGCTCTGCAACAGTGCAGCGCTGTTTGACAAGTATGCGTATTGTCCAATCGTAAGTGCAACACAAGAGTTAGAATAAGCAAGCACCACCATGGAGGATGGTGGGACAGTCGTTTTTTCGTATCGATGGGTTCCGAGCAGGTAGGCGGTCACAGTCGAGGTTTTCCAGCGACAGCGGGAAAACCGAGCTTTGACAACGAAGCCGATACTGTCCCCAAAAGTGTGTAAGGTTCAAAAACGTTAGTTTTGGGAAGCGAAAAAGAATTGCGGTTAGAGGCCGCAAGAAATAAACCCGAAAACGAGGAACGAGAATGAACCTTACACGGATGCAATTTAAGGAAATAAGAAGGAGAAAAGGTAACAGAAAAAGGGGGGCATTGAGGATTTGATGCGTCTTATGCCGGAGGTAATAATGGACGGAGAGCGCGAGCTGTACAAGGAAGAGAGCGGCGAGAGCAGCAACGGGTACCGAGGTCGGAGAGTGATCTACGGGGGTGACATGCCGGAGTTGCGGGTACCGAGGACACGGAAGTCGGGCTTTTACCCGAAGCTGTTGCTATTGTTGAAAGAAGAGCACCGGGAGATGGAAGAGCTGTCGTCGCTGTTGTACCGGCAAGGGCACACGATGAGCGAAATCAACGAAGTGTTGGGACTGTTATACGGACAGAGGCACTCGGACGATCCAGATCAACCGGTTGTGCATGAGTACGATGGAAGGGGTGAAGGAGTGGCGGGAGCGCCGGTTGCCGGAGAAGGAGGAAGCGTTTTGAGGAGTTTTGCGACAGATGGAGCGGGGACTACAAATTTCTGAAAGTGAAGAGAGAAGACCCGCGTACAAAATAATACTTTACCTATCCGGGCTACACCTCGGCGCAACGACCGTACCTCTACACGACGAATTGGGTGGAGCGGTTTAACCGTGAAATCAAAGGGTCATCGAAGAGAAAGACCCAGTACCCGACACCCAAATCTGCACTCAACCTCATCACCGCGATAGCGATGAATGCCACCTACTTAGAGAGAAAGATCGGAGGGCTTGTAGGCGGTCTCAAGAAGACCTCGATCGAATAACCGGCTGAATAAAAACGGCAAAAAACGACAGGGAAAGGAGTGTGCCTATGAGTCCGCCGTAGCGAAGAAGAAAGTGGTATGTTTGCGTGACCCGAAGCTGTTACGTCCAACAGCCTCTACTCACTTTTGGGGACACTACCGACCACTCTTATTTCTTTGACGGTCTTAACCTCTGAGATTGCACAACAGTGAGAGAAAAAAGGTACAGACCGAGACAATCTCCCCGGCCTATACCTTTTCGTCTGAGGATACGGACCGAGACGAAATCCCCGGCCCGTATGAAAGCATTAGGCTATGCGCTCTTTGATGCGTTCGACAATCTGTTCCTTCCGGATAAGCATCATACCCTGGCGGTCTTCGGAGATCCCTTCCGTGAGGCGATAGGTGTACTCCGGCAGACCATTGACGATCACTGTCGGCAAGTACCCGAACTTGACGTTGGGAAGCTCCTTAAGCGCACCGGCGGCCTCGAGGATGTGGGTGGAGACCACAAAGAAACAGTTATGGTGGTGAGAGAGAGCCTTTAGCACCGCGAAAGTGGCATCCAAAGCGTCCTTGACGTTGGTGCCCTTGAAGAGTTCGTCGAGGATAACGAAGAGATTATGCCCTTCAGCCACGCTTGTTGCCACCTTTTTCACCCTCATCACTTCAGCGTAATAGTGGCTGTACCCTTTCGTGAGGTCGTCAGAGACATTGATCGAAGTAAAAAGGCCGTCACACGCCGTAAAGTCCAAAGATTTGGCAGGCACCGGGAAACCCATATGTGCAAGATAGAGCGCGATACCCACCGACTTCATAAAGGTGGATTTGCCCGCCATATTGGCACCCGTGAGGAAGAGCATATTCCGAGTTCGGTCAAGAGTGAGGTCGTTCCCTTTGGCACCCTTTATGGCCGGGTGGAAAATAGCCTCACCCCGGAAAAAGGGCTGCTCCGGGGCAGCAGAGGTCGCGGTTGCCACACAAAAACCCCGCTCGGTAGCCACTCCGGCGACCGCAATCTCGAGATCCAAACGGTAAATGATCTGCATCAGACGATTCACCGCGTCCGAGTGCTCCGCAGTCAGCGCATAATGGCACCGCACTATTTGGGCAAAAGTGAGATCCTTCTCGTTTTTGAGGGGAAGTAAAGACCTGAGACCGGGTAAAGACAGTAGCTCGGAGATCTCTTCCGCATCCGAAGCATAAGGAGAGACCCGGGAAGCGTACTCTTCGGAGAAAATAACCAACCGGTCAAAGACCTTGAGTAATCCCAGAATCTGACTGCCCATCGTCTCGATGATGCGGTTTCCGGAGATGTAGAGCAGACTTTTCTTGCCGAAGAGTCTCAAGAAGTTGGCAAGCCGTCCGCCACGCGCCGGCATACTCAGGTAGTTTTCGGCACTCTCTATGGCCTCCTCATCAAAAGGGAACGAGACCGGATTAGCCATAAAGGCCCCGAAACGCCTGCTTCTGGCATTGATGGCGTCGCTGTCCGAGAGCGGAGAGAGGAACATTTCCTCCATCAGCTTACGGCCACCCCGCGTCTTGGCCCGGTCATAGATGTGGAAGATGGACTTACTGTCGTACTTCCCCAGCAGATTCAGATCCTTAATCGTCTGTTTGTCGATAATAAAACTCATACGCGGTGGTTCAAAATCTCGATGATTTTTTCATTATTCACGATCTTCATCCCGTGACGGTCGCCCGTGATGCCTTCCCGGAGCTTATAGGTATAGGTCGGCTTGCCGTCCTCACCCATAATCGTGGGGAAGTAGAGAAAAGCGATCCGGTCTTTGAGGTCTTCGAGATCCTCTCCGGCCTCTATGATGTGCGTGGAAATAAGAAGAATAGAATCTTTTCGCTCCGCAAAAGCCCGGAGTACCTCTACGGTTCCCTCCCTGGCGTCCTTGACGTTGGTGCCGCGGAAAAGTTCGTCAAAGATGACCACGAGGTGTCCTGTCCGCCTCAAGCGTTCAGCGACCCTGCGAAGCCTTTTGACTTCAGCATAAAAGTGGCTCAGCCCCGCCTGCATATTGTCCGGGAGGTTAATCGTCGTGAAAAGCCCGCTCGAGACCTTGAAACGCAACGCAGTGGCCGGGACCGGGAACCCGATATGGGCCAAAAAGAGAGCTGTGCCAAAAGATTTCATAAACGTGGACTTTCCCGCCATATTGGCCCCCGTGAGGAAGATGATACGCCTCCGGCTTGTGATGGAGACGTCATTGGTAACGGCGTAAGGGAGGAGCGGGTGTCGAAGGTTTTCGATAAAAAGCTCCTCTTCGCCCCCTGAAAGAACCTCAGGAAGCGTGAACCCGCGCTCAAGGGCAACGCCGGCGACCGTACGGTAGACTTCGATGCGGTAGAGCGAATCCAAAAGGGCTCGGAACTCGGTGAATCCCTTATACCTCAGACGGTCATCCAAAACGGCGACCTTTTGGTAAGGGAGATGACGGGAGTGGGACTCTTTTTCCACCCCTTCAAGCACCGGGGAGTCAAGCGCAGTCAGTATCTGCTCTCTTTCCCGTAGAAGGGGCTCCGGGGCTCCGGACAAGTCGTCCGCAAGCGTCCGGGCCGAAGCGAAAATCCGGGCGGAACTAAGCACCGCTTTGTGTATCAACGCATACCCGGTGTCCGCGCCTATTGCACGATTGAAACGGGCGCGCATCGTATTGGTGTAACTCTTGAGCCTGCTTCGCTCGTCTGTGTCGGCGAGGTAGTGCTCGACCGAATCGAACCACTCACTCTCGAACGAGTAACGGAGCTCCGCGTCGTGTTCCATAAAGAAACGGAGGACGGAGAGCCGGCTCCGGATCTTCTTTTCGTCCGAGAGCGGGTAGCGAAACATATCTTCGAGAATCTTCGCCGCACCGCTCGTCTTCATTTTATTGAAGAGACCGAAAATGGAGTCGCTCTGGGGCTTATTGAAGACTTTAAGGTCGGAGAGCGTCTGTTTGTCGACTATGAATGCCATATCGTAGTGTGTCTATGAAAGCTGTTCTTCTACGCTTAGCGTCCGCGTCTTCTGAGCCAGATGAATATCGCCGCAAGCAGCATAAGACCGGGCATCAGCCAGACGAATAGGAAAGAGACGACGGAGACGGAGCTCTCCGAGATTACCATATCATTATCGGGGGAATCGGGGCGCCGTACGTCCACGGGAGCTTCGCCGTCCGAGAGCCAATCGAAAGCACCAAGGACCATGTAGTAGTTGAAGGCACTAAGACCGGGGCGCTGACGGGTCAATTCGCCATTGCTGATGCAGTCGGCATCACCAGAGATGAGGATCTTTTGGGTCTTGTCGCCCATAGTGCGAGAGAGTGCGAGGACGAGGTCATAGGCCGCTTCCTTTTCGCCCGCCGTGGGGTTCAGCACTGTAGTGTCTTTGACGAAATCTACGGTCTCAAGCTCGTCCCAGTATCCGGTCTCGGGTGTCCGGAAAAGCGATACGGCTTCGAATCCGACGCCGGAGTCAAAAGTAAGCGGCATAGCACCCGGCATCGTGATCCCGTACCCGTTTGCGCGGAGCGTCCCGAGGAAGTAGGAGAGATTGCCGGCCTCTTCGGTGGGCGTGGCGAGGACGAGGTTAGCGGGGTACTCCGCCGTGGGGTGAACGATCTGCCCGTCCCCAAAGTGCACGCCCACGAGGTTAGAGACGGAGTTCATGGCATCTCCGTCTCCGGGATCGGCCGTCACAAGGAGGTTGCCTCCGCAGTCTATGTACTCTCTGAGGCGCGCGACCTTAGCTTCGTTCAGTGGCTCTCTAAGATCGGCCACTACGAGGATATTGACATCCTGAGGTATGCTTTGGTTTAACGACACGTCTTTGTAGGCAAAGCCTTGGTTGATGAGCGACTGACGGAAAGTGTTCCATCGGGCAAACATACTGTAGGCTCTCTCACCGATATTATCCGTGGGACGGGCTCCGTTGTCCATCACAAACCCTACTGTCGGCAGATCCATCACGAGGCGCTTGAGAGCCGCGGATATCTCCGCTTCGGAGGGAAAGATCTGGTTGTCGTCAAAGATCCTGAGGAACGTCTTTTTCCCCTTATACTCAATCTGTCTGACGAAGCGGTACCCTTCGCCGGAGAGGTCCACGCCGAGCTTCTCAAACTCTTCGGGCGAGAGGAAGAGATCGGGGTCGTAGTTATCGATCTCTATCATCTTCTTAAATTTCTCTTCCGGCGTAAGATTGGGGAAACGCTCGTCAAAAGAGGGGTTAGCAGTATCGTGATAGTAGTAGACGTAATCGAGCTTGATATCGGGCTTGAAGCGGAGGTAGCGCTCAAAGAGTTTTTTGTCTTCGTTGAGCCTTTCGGGCATCCCGATCCAGAAGTGCTCGTCCAGGAGGTTCACATAGCTTGTGATCTTCACCTCACCGTCGAGACGGCTTACTATATCCTGGCTCGGTGGCGTGATGGTATTGATTTGGGTCGCTGTCACGTCCATATACTTCTTGAAAGCAGGGCGGGAGGAGAAGTACCCTATCGCCACTGCCACCAAGCAGACCCCCACATACCTCAGTGCGGTCACCCAAGCCGGGCGTATCGTCCTACGGGACTGTAGGCGCAGGATAGAGAGAGAGAGGAAAAGGGCTATAATGAGGAGGAAATAGAGGACGTTTTCGGTACTAATCATCCCTTGGACGAACTCCATGGAGCGTCCCGTCATAGAGAGCCAGTAGGTGATGTCCCGCACGAAGGCTATATTTTGACCCCAGCCGGAGATCATGGAGAGCACCGTAAAAATCGCCAGAGTGCCTATGGCTGCCACGACCTGATAAGAGGTGAGGCCGGACATAAAGAGCCCGATTGCGGCGTAGGCGCAAGTCAGGAGGAAAAGCCCCAAAAGCCCGCTCAGGATCATTTCGTAATTGAAGTGCTCGATAGAGACGGCACCCCAGACGCAGTACACGGAGAGTATGGCCATAAGCACCAGGATATACCCTACCATAGAGAGATACTTACCGAGTATAATCTGGGTGTCCGTAATGGGAGACGTGTAGAGGAGCTTAATGGAACCCGAGCTTAGCTCCCGGCTCATGAGGTTCATCGTCAGGAGGGGCAGGAAAAGGTAGAGATTGCCTTGGACGGTGGTCAGAATCCCGTCCCAGCCCGAGAAGAAACGGCTCGTAAGGTTATTGAGCGGATAGCCCATGGCGAGGCTCTGGATCTGCTCTCTGAGCAAACCCGCCAAGTCACTGCCGGTGGTGAAAGAGAAGAGGATAAGGATCAGCCAAGCGATAGGCGAGTAAAAAAGCAACTGGAGCTCGGCCTTGGCTATCTTGAGTATAATTTTCATTGCAGGTGATATTCCGTAAGAAAAGAGAATAGATTAGTGGCGTTTGCGGGAGAGCTCTGCGAAGACGGCATTCATCGAACTCTTTTCGAGGGTCATTTCGGTCAAAAGCCAGTTATTGCGTGCACTATGCTCCACGATCTGTCGTGTGGCTTCGCGGAAATCGTCAAACCGCACCCGGTATTTGCCTCCACCGAGCTCTTCGGCTCCCATTACCGAGACCAGTTTTTCGATCTCTTCGACTTCGGGGAGCGCCATAAGCGTCACGAGGAGCGAATCCGGTACGATGTAGTTGTCAAACTCATGCACCGTCCCCGAGAACACCAGCCTGCCCTGCTCGATCATATAGATGTAGTCGCAAATAGCCTGCACTTCGGAGAGGATATGCGTGGAGAGGATGACGGTATGGTCCTCTGCGATTTCCTTGATGAGCCTTCTCACGTCCAGAATCTGATTGGGGTCCAAGCCGTTTGTGGGTTCGTCAAGGATTACGACTTCGGGCTCGTGTATGATGGCCTGAGCAATCCCCACCCTTTGCTGGTAACCGCCGGAGAGGTTCCGAATCAGACGGTCTCTGAAGTGCCCGATACGGCACTGCTCAAGCACCCGGTCGAGTGCGCCCTTAATCTCGCCATCCGGGACGTGCCTCAGGGAGGCGCTGTAGGAGAGGTATTCGCTTACCGTGAGGTCTTTTTGCAAAGGAGGGACTTGGGGCAAAAAGCCGATTCTCTTTTTGGCCTCGATGGGCTCCTTGCTGATACTGTGCCCTTTGATGAAGACGTCTCCCTCGGTTTGTTTGAGGGCACCGCACATGATGTTCATCGTGGTGGATTTGCCGGCACCGTTTGAACCGAGGAACCCGTATATGCCCGGCTCCGGGATTTCGAAATCGATATCCCTCACAGCCCACTGAACACTATAGCGGTGAGAGAGGTGGTCTATTTTGATAATAGGTGTACTCATAGGAGAGAGGTTTGGGGACAGCCATCCGGTGCATTTTACTGCCCCGGCTCGTCATGCCAAACAATAAAGCTTGGGAGGGGATTAGGAGAGAAAACTTGTTGTCTGTGTATGGTTCTACAAAGCTTCCACGAGGTACAGGCCGAGGAAGACCCGCCCTACGGGCCGGGCTCAATTCGCCATACAGACCAAGAGAAAGGTCTCGGTCCGGCCAAAATTAGACCGGAGCCTGCATTTAAGATCTGAGGCGCTCTTTGCCAAGCTCCGGTCTTTATTTTGGGATACTCTGTACGTTTAGAGGGTTATCTGTCGTGGCTGACGGTACGGAGACCGCTTTCACGAATGGAGAGGATCTTGCCACCTGCGTTACCGTGGGCGAGGAGCCTCGGCTTGCGGATCTCTTGGATGTTGTAGAGGAAGTAGTCCCCGTTTTCACACCCGATGAGTAGCTCACTGCAATCGAAGTACTCGTAGATCAGGGCCGTAATCTTGCTCTCCGGCTTCGGTTGGCCCTCCGGATAAGCAAAGTTCCATGCGCCCTTCATTCCTGGTATCATATAGTTTGCCTCCTGTTCGTAATAGGTCAGCTTACCGTTGTAGATAAAGAAGACCCTTTGGCACGCCTCTTTAGCCGTGCGTTCGCTCCGCAACGAGGTCGTGGTAAGGAGAGGCTCCCCTCTTTCGATTCTCGGGATGCGCACATTCTTTTCAAAACCGGAGGCGAGGGAAGCATCTTTGGTCATCAAAGACTCGTTATCCACTACCACGTCGTGTGTATAGGTATTGTCGGGGTCATCTTTTTTATTGTAGAAGATGGTGTAAATGGCTCCCATCCGGCCTGCAATCCAAGAGGAGAAATCGCCGAAGTGGTGACGGCCACGGATGGCTACGACTTCGATATTGTCCCCCAAACCGGAGAGCTTGAAAGTGGGCGTATCCCTAAGGGGCGTGATGCGTGTCTTGTAGACACTGGTCTGCTCCTGAGAGCCGGGAGTGAGGTTGAGACGGCTCGCAAACTGAGAAGCAAAAAGGATACGGTTATTAAGCTCGTCGAGGCAGAGGAAATTGGCGCAGAAGCGACTGGAGCCGAACATCGTGATCTTATACCCTTTCTTGTCCACTTCATAGGGCTCGGTGAGAAACTTGCCACCGAGGTAGTTGGGTCCCATAATACGGGTGTATACCAAGCCGTCTTCCGTGGCTATGAGCGTGGTGGGTCGTCCGTCATCGCCGAGGACATCGATATCGGCCCGGTGCACGGGCTTGAAGTTCGGGGGTGTGCCGTCCAAGAACTGGTCATTCAGTTTGCCCTCATCTTTCAGGCTTGTGCCTTCGAGGATGTAGTGGTTCTTGTCCGTCAAGACGGTGAACGCACCCGCTACGCCGATGTGTTTGGCGTAAGACCAAGTCATCTCAAGGGGTTTGCCCTCCATCTTCTTGCCGTCGTTGTGAAAAGAGTACGCTTCCTTGAGGAGCGTGAACTTGAGCTTCCCGTCCCGGGTCCAGCGACGCGTCAGAGAGGCGACGTCGGCAGAACCGTTATTGTCGAGGAAAAAGAAGTAGTCGTAATTGGCGTAATACGGGTAGAGGTTGATGAGGAAGCGGATGGGGAAAGAGACACCCGTGGACTTCTCGATGATGCGGAAGATGCCTTGGTGCGCTTTCGTCAGGGTATACTCCTGGATATTGGCCCTCTTCATAATCTCTTCCGTGGGCATCTTGAAGCGGACGTCCTCGGCGATAATCCTGCCGTTGAGCTCCCACTCGTAGCGGACTTCGGAGGCTCTTTTGAGAGAGTCTTTCGTCCAAGTAAAGAGCTTACTGCCGTCTATGTGGGCTATTTCACCCGCATAGGCCGTATAGCGCCCCATTTCTCCCACCACCCATTTGGGCGGATTGAGCTCGGAGTACTCGTAGTTGCCGGTATCTTTGAAGCAGGACGTCAGTAGAAGCGACAGGGCTGCAAAGTATAGAGAAAGTATGCGTTTCATATCTTAATTATTCTATCAAGCCATATTACGTTATACGACAACCGTGATGGGCTCGCCATCCTCGTCTACTTGAGGATTGGCCTGCAGCCATTTCTTAAACTCAAGGACGAGCTTACGGACTTTGTCGGGGTTGTGCTTCATATAGGCCTCGTCAATCAGCTCTGCACCGGGGACATTTTCGAGGAAATAGCGGTACTTGAGCGCGGAGTACTTACCGAGGAGCCCTACTTCTATCGTCTGATCCCACCAAGTGGGGCGGTAGGGGTTCTTCATCACCCTGAGGATCGCGGTGTTGCGCTCCTTCTGGCCGGCTTTGACCTCCCCTTCCTCCACGATGCGGAGCGCGAGGCGATAGCCTTTTTCCAGTTGATCGAGTCGCGGACTGCGGTTCAGTCGAATGGAGATGGTGTCCTGGATCATCTTTTCGCCCAAGCCAAGAGGCTTGGCGCGGAAGGTGTAGTACTCGTCGAGTGTGTACTCCGAGGGCTGAGCCGTCGTCTCGTCTTCTACGACTTGGAGGCGGAACTTAAGATCCTGCATAAGCGGGCGCCCGGCGAGGACGACGATGAGCTTAGCCGTGACGAACTGTTCGCTCGGTTTCGCAAAAAAGAAAGTGACGTTTGTGGAGTCGGCTTTGGCGTTACCGGGGAAAGCCTCATCCTCCCAGTATTTTTGGAAATAGAGATATTTGTCGCCACTAAAGAGCTGGAGCTCATCTTCCTTGCAGGACGATGCAAGAAGCGCCACAAGGAGCGTGAGGACGATCAATGTATATTTATTGGTAATCATAATCTATCTTCAAGAGTGTGAGGATTAGAAGTTTTGATTGACAGGGATAGGTGCCATATACTCAGCCTTATTCATCGGGCGCATCTTCTTGTCCGCGTAGACGCATGGGTAGCCGAGGCGCTTGTAGAGGAAGAAGAGCTGTCCCTCAGAGATAAATTCCCTCTGAGCGTCCCGTACGAGGTCGGCGAGGAAGTCGTCAAAGTTACCTGCCTCGAGCAGAGGATCCCAGAGTCCTCTGTTCTGCCTGATTTCGTTGAGAATCTCGTAGGCTTTCGTGTAGTCGCCTTTGCGTGCCGCGCACTCGGAGAGGATATAGCGCACCTCGGAAGTACGTATCACAGGGACTTTGCCGAGAGCCGCGTCCCTCTCCTTGGTATTCGTACCCGGGTAGTACTTAAGGGAGTAAACCCTCTTCAGATCCGGGTTCCACTTGAAAGAATCGTAGTCCGGCTGGAAGAGCATCTTTTTACCCCGATAGTCATTTTCGTACTCATCCGCGTTCGTGCCTCTATTTTCGAAGATCTTACGATTCCTGAACTCCAAGATAAACCACGGTGCAAGGTTATTGTCCTTAACGGACTTACGGAAATGGGACTCGATATTGTAGTCGTTATAGGCGTTTTCATTGTGAAGCGCGAAGATCATATTCGACTCTATCTTGAGGTCTTTCTTCTCCTCAGGATCATCCGTCTGTCTGACACCCTCAAAGTTTTCGTCTTTGTACATCATAATCTCCGTGCCGCCTCCCTTGAGACCGACAGCCTTAGCGTCCATCACGATTTGGGCGTATTCCTCAGCCTTGTCGTACTTACCCATATACATATAGACTCTGGAGAGGAGGGCATTGACGGCATAATAATTGAGCCGGTGCGCTCTCAGCTTGAGGAAGTCGTCCGGAGCCTCTCCGTTTTCCATCTTGGTCTCCATCCCGTTGGGGATTTCATTATAGAAGCGGGCTCGGGTATTCGCGTTCAGAGCCATACCTATGGCTGTGGTATCGAAGTGCATCGTTAGCTTTGCAGCCTCGGTGAGGTCCTTAACGACATTGTCGAGATACTTATCCATATCCACGCCGGAGGGCTGGATGTTGGGATAATCCGTTACGTAGGGGAGGTTTACGCTCTTATCGTTCTCCACAGGCGCCGGCATAAAGAGACGAGCCAGGTCGAAGTGCATCAAGCCACGGCAAGCATACGCTTCGCCAAGGATCATATCACGCTCCATCTCGCCGTAGGCGAACTTATCGGCGCTTTCGCCTTGGACGTGCATAATGAGGTTATTGGCATTGGCGATTACGTTATAGCCGGTGAGCCACATACCGTCGACGAGGGCAATGACGTCTTTGTCTTTGTACTCGAAGTCCGCGGCTTTATTGTACAGAGACTTGCCCTGTCCCATCGCGCCCCGAGACCAGTCCCAAGTATACTGCTGGGAGAGGCAGTCGATGAAGCCGAAACCGAGCTCCATGCCGTAGAGGCTCTTGCTTGCCATCTGGGTGTAGACCCCGGCGAGAGCCGTACGGTAGCCGTCTCCTGTCTGGTAGAGTTTTTCGTCCGTCGCTTCGCCTTCGGGTTCGACGTTGAGCCACGGGGAGCAGGACGAGAGCCCGAGGCAAAGAAGAAGCGCAAAGAGGCTTATATTTGTTTTCATATCTGTGTGACGCATTATAGACCGATAGTTAGGGTTAAGCTGTAGTTCTTAGCGTACGGATAGCTGGTACCGCGTTCCTGACGGATGGTGGTCCATCTCACGATTTCGTTCGCATTGAACCGGATGCCGAGAGACTTGAGGTGGAGCTTTTCTACCAAAGCGGGTTCGAAGTCGTATCCGCCCGAGAACCCGCTGAAAGCGAGGTAGTCGTTATTCTGCACGAAGCGTGATGTCGGCTGTGTCTTCACACGGCTCTGAATGTCATAGAAAGGTACCACATCGCCCGGCTGTTTCCAACGGGAGAGGAGGACGCGCCGGTCCACGTTACCGTTTTCGATGTCTGCCTGTTCAACTTTCTGGAGAAGCGTCTCGTTGTACTGCTGTCCACCGAACTGATACAGGAAGTTAGCATTGATGTAGAACCGTCTCCAGCCCACGTTGATGCTGAAAGCGCCCTGAGCCTTGGGGCTCGTATCACCCACTACGACTTGGTCGGCGGCATTCCAGAGGTGTGTCGGCGTACCATCGCGTTTGAGGAAAAGCTCCTTACCTGTGGAGGGGTCGATACCGAGGGAGCGAACCGCGTAGATCGCAGTGGTAGAAGCGCCCACGTAGTACTGAGTCAACGGAATGTACTTCAGTCGTCCGTAGTCAGCATCGGGGTTACCGCCCTCTTTCTTCGGGTCGAGAAGACCGTTGTGGAAGTCCTGTATGTTCTTATTGTACTGCTCGGCTTCCTGTCCGAGAGAGGTCACGCGGTTTTTATTGGCCGCCATGGTACCATTGATCGCCACTCGCCAGTCTCTATCTTGGTAAGGCACTGCATTCAGACGGAGCTCATAGCCGGTATTGAGCACACTGCCGGCATTGGTGTAGTAGGTGCTAAAACCGGAAGCGGTGCGGATATTGAGCTGGGAGATTTGGTCGTTTGTCTCCTTTCGGTAGTAGTTGGCTTCGAGGGTGAAGCGGTCTTTGAAGAGCCCGATGGAGAAGCCCAAGTCCAAGGTATTCGTACGCTCCCAGGTAAGGTTGGGGTTACCGAGGGCGATAAGGGTATTGGAGGGCACGCCTGCGTACCAGAAGGGCGACGTCTTGTAGGTCGAAATGGCGGCGTAGGCGGGGAAGTTCACGTTACCCACCACCCCGTAAGTGGTCCTCAGCCTAAGGAGGCTCACGTAGGGGTTATCCTTGAGGGACTCATACTTGTGGATATTCAGACCGAGACCCACGGACCAGAAAGGCGCGAAGCGTCTCTTTTTACCGAAGCGGGAAGATCCGTCGAAGCGGAAAGAGGCGTCAGCCAGGTAGATGTCTTTGTAGGAGTAGTTGAGCGCTCCGAGGACCCCGAAGAGACGCGTCCGGGTGGTTGTCTGAGGCACTTTCGTTTCGTTTTGGCGTGCCGCATAGGTCGGAGCGTTCAGGTTACTGAGCTGGAAACCGGTGTAGGAGACGCTCATATCCCTACCGTAGGTCTCCTGGGCATTGATACCGAGTGTGGTATTGAGGAAGTGCCCGTTGAAGTCCTTATTGAAATAGAGCATCGCATTGACGTTCCAGTTCAAGTTATTGGAAAAACCGTTGCTCAGATAGCCTTTCATACGGCTCTCTGCGTTATTGTACTTCGGGTCCTTCGGGTCGATGAAGGTCTCCGTTTCGTTGCCGGTCTTGCTGACGGAGAACTGCCCCTTGAAGTAGAAAGAGTCCGTGAAGTACATGTTCACGCTAAGGTTGTTCGTCAGGTCTTGATAGTCGCCACGGCCGGAATAGCTTCCGAGGAAATTGGCGCTGTAGAGGGGGTTGGTGTACCTATTGACCGTCTTAACCAGTTCGTGGTCATTATCGTAGGGCGTCCAATACGGCTTCATAAGCGCGTACTGCTGGAAGTTACCGTACGGAGAGTCCTGGGACTTCGTCCAGCCGTAGGATATTTGGTTCATCACTTGGAGCCACTCTCTGAAACGGTAGTCAAGCGTGAAAGCGATCCCGTAGTTATTGCGGTAAGAGCCTTTCATCGCACCGTTATGCGTGTTATACGTGAGGTCGAGGCCGTATCTGATGCTTTCCACACCGCCGGAGATGTTCACGCTGTGCGTTTGGTTAAAAACGCTCCTCAGAGGCAGTGCCAACCAGTCCGTACGGACACCACGGCGTACCTCATTGACGAGGTTATTCCACTCGATGTCCTTCATCAGTTGCACGACTTCATCGTCAGAAGTGTACTTGCCGGAGAGTTTCTCGATTTCGAGCATCTCTTCGGGGCCTGCAAGGTTGTAGTCTTTGAGTTCGGGGAGCTCGACACCGCCGGTAAAGTTGTAATTGATGCGGATTTCGCCGGGCTTCGGGGGCACAGTCGTCACGACTACGACCCCATTGGCGGCGCGGGAGCCGTAGAGGGCTGTGGCGGCCGCGTCCTTGAGGATCGTCATACTCTCGATACGGTTCATATCCATATCGTAGATCTTCTGCACCGGCACTTCGAAGCCGTCGAGGACGAAGATCGGCATATTGGGGTTATCCTTCAGACCCGTGCGCTGTGTGCGTCTTGCGCTCTCTGCGTCCAGACCTCTATTGGTCCCGATACTGCTCTGCCCGCGAATCGTGAAGTCCGGCATCTTATTGGGATCCGCACCCCACTCTGCCATTTCCACCATCCTAAACGAAGGCTCGAAAGTCTGGAGTGCAGCAAGGGCGTTCTTGTTATTCGTCAGCTGGAGCTCCTTTCGGGTCACGACGGTGGCGTTACCCGTAAACGAGTTTTTCTTCAAAGTCTGGTAACCCGTGACGACGACTTCGCTAAGGTTCGTGTTGTCCTCTTTGAGCACCACGGTGATGAAGTCCTGTCCTTTGTAGCGGACCACAGACTTCTCCATGCCTATGAAGGTCACTTCGAGCACGATATCCTTCATATTCGGCTTTCTCAGCGAGAAAGTACCGTCCACCTTGGAGACTGCACCCCCTTCGGCACCTCTCACCCGGACTGTAGCACCGGGGAGGGGTTGTCCTTCGGCATCTTTGACGATACCATTGAGCATACTCTTCGTGTCACTCTGTTTGGGCGTGAGCACAATCTGAGTACCCGTCACTTTTACGCTGTACCCGGCGCCGAAGAGACGATTGAGTACCTTGGACAAAGGCTCGTTCCTGGCGACGATGGCCACTTTCTGATTCAAATTTACCGCACCGTCAGGGTACGAGAACTTGAGCCCGGTCAATTTTTCGATGGTTTCCATCACCTTTCCCGCAGTACCTGTGGGAAAATTTAGTGAAATGGCACGGTCTGACTGCTGTGTCGCCACTTGGGCAGAAGCATCAGAGCCTGCAAAGGGGCAAAGAGACAGCCCGAGAGTGAGCGTTCCTATACATAGGAAACTCCGGCTCAACTGTCGCAGTCCTGAGATGGGCAACTTCATAGGCTTATGGTCTTTTGAATGAATAATATTATTTGTGTAACTAAATTGGTCCGAATCACGCCAAACCTTCACTAAGATTTTGGAAAACAAGCCCTCTTTGGCCCGTCTCTAACTTAAAGACGCAGAAAGACGAGAAAAGGGTTAAAGTAATTTGAACTTTAACGCACAAAAATCTCTAACCCGCACTGCATATACAGACTTTTGAAAAAGGACTCTGATACGCAAAACTCGTTGTCCAATCGTAAATGCAACACAAGAGTTAGAATAAGCAAGCACCACCTTAGGTGGCTAAAAATTTTGTGGGGAAATAAATGTTTGGTACCTTTGTCGCACAAAAAGAAAAGAATTGTCCTGTGGTGTAATGGCAACACGCAAGATTCTGGCTCTTGAATTTGGGGTTCGAGTCCCTACAGGACAGC